>CBDBQK010000002.1:0-27842 GCA_965208965.1 Caldilineaceae bacterium | reverse complement strand
AGTTCTGCAGGTCGGTCTTGGAGAAAGTCGCCAGGGGCCCGGTGTCTTCGTACGCGAGGGCGGCCTACGAGTTGGAGAAAGCCGGCATACGGCCGCGTAGGGGCGGCGATCGGTGGAGTAGGGGTCAGGTCTGGAAGATGTGCAAGCGGTTGGGCCTGGATATGAGCAACGGCCGTAAGTTCGGGGATCTGCCGCGGTGCATGGGCTGTCATGTCAAAACGGGGTGGCAGTCGAGTCAAGGGTTGTGCCGGCGGTGTAATGCTCGAGCGACGAAGCAGCGGTATCGGGATTACCAGGAGTGGTCCAGGAGCCGACGGTTCGCCGAGATCAGGACGAAGATGGCGGAGCTGCAGGAGGAGCTGGACGCGCTGAAGGCCGGTCGTCGTCTCTACACGAAGCGTAATCCTCGGCCAACACACAGATTCGGCAAACCGGTAACGTATCGGTTGGCGGGAGAGGATGCAAAACGAAGCGGAGGGTAGAGACGACGACATGGTTTCCTTTCGGTGATTTTCGGGGATTTTTGTTGACGTTTTAAGAAGGCGGGTTTGCCCTGGTCGTCCAGGCCGGGGGTTTTTTTCGTCTGCCGTGTTGACATTTTAACGTCAGGGCGGCAGATTCGGTGTTGACATTTTAGTTATACGAAAGTGTCAACGCGATAAGTTCAATTTCTTTGGGGAGTTTTGAAAAATCGTCATCAAGGGAAAAAATTTTATGGGCTTCGAGCATCGGACGCGGAAGACGAAGGCAGCCATCAGGAAGGGGCGACGGATTCGCCAGGCGAATGCTCTCGAACACGTTGCCAAGGTGTGGTGGACGATTGACGAGCTGCGGCAGCAGGGGATGGGTTGGCGGCGGATCGCGGCGTATCTGAACCTGGGAGAAGTATCCGCCAGGCGCGGGGGTGGCTGGGAGGCTACGCAAGTGAAGCGGGCGCATGAGGCCGGTAGCAGGGCCAAAACGCTTCAGAAACCACTGCCAGGGGTGGAGGTCTAGATGACGGTCGAAAATGCGTTGTGGGCGATTCTGGGCGGTTTTTTGGTGTATCTGGTGATGCAGTGGCGGTTGGGTCGGGTGAAGCGTGATCGAGAGTGGTTTGCTCAGCGCTTGGCGGAGGTCCGGGACATGGCGGCGGAGCGGCTGGCGATGTTGCAGGAGGCCGGCGTGACGGATGAGGAGTGGGACCAGGAGGACGTTAACTGAGGGTGGTCCAGCTCGGCCAGGCGCGGCGGGTCGTGGGGACCCAAGCAGGTAGAGAGGGCGTTTAAGGCCGGTATGCAGGCAAAAACGCTTCAAACACCTCTGCCCGGTATGGAAGGGTAGGTTGCTGTCGATAACGCGTTGTAGGCCATCCTCGTGCGAAATTCGGCCTATTTTGACTTCATGCTCGACGTGGATATCATGGCCTGGTCGAAATCATCAAAGGAAACGGCGCCTGCGGCGTATCGGTCGGTCGGCGAAATGCATCCCATTGTCGGTGGGATGGCCACCCCTCTTTTGATTCGATTTCGGCACGACGGCATAACCACACCTGCCCAGGCAACTGCTCGATTTCCCTCCACTGGGCTACCGAAATACGACCATCCCCGGCGGTGTCATCCCACCAAGTGAGCCCGAATAGGGCCTGATTGCGCCTTTTGGTGGGGCGCCTTGGAGGTCTTTGGCATGAAACCGCGCAAGTCCAGCAACCACGCGGGTTTCCGCGCTTCCGAAAGTTCACATAATGCGCCTTATGAGAAGTTGGGGCGGACTCGAAGTGAGGGCGAAAAGCGATTCGTGCTAAGGTGGGATCGGCATTCTCTCCCGGCGCCTTCCCGGTGCTGGAGGGAAGATGCCGGGAGCCGTCCGTTGCTTGTGGTGAGCAACAAGGGCGGTGCCGTTGATACCCCTTTAGCGACAGGGGGGGGCAGCAACGAATGCCATCCTACCCTACTCCCCGTAGCAAGAAAACCCTGATCGACCCTGACGAACAGCTGTTCCTGGCACTCGCCATCAAGCACGCACCCCTCGAAGTCCGTGAGCACGGTCTGCAGGAGATTCACAGCTTCCCCCTGGTCTCTCGCGGCAAGGGCTTTGCCGTCATCCGCAAGCCTGCCCGCATGGCTTGGCGCCGCTACCAGGAAATCGAGCTCCGCACTCCCAATAGCTTCCCCGCCATGATTTTCGATTGTGATTCCCAGCCGCAGGACTACCTGTCCGTAGCCTTCGGCGCCCTCGTGCGCCCGCCCAACTGGATCGCGTCGAACCCGGAGACCGGGAACGCCCACATCGTGTACTGCCTGGATCGCCCGGTCCTGCACGGCGACGGCGTGCGCCAGAAACCCCTCAGGTGGCGGCAACGCATCGCTGAGTTCTACCGCATGGTGTACGGGGCCGATAGCGGCTACGCCGGCGTCCTGACGCACAACCCGGTGCATCCCAAGTGGGACGTCACCTGGTGGCGGGAAGAACCCTGGACGCTGCCGGAGCTGGCCGAGGTCATTCCCAGGGGCTGGCGGATCCCGCGCAAGCCGACGACGCCGGAGGGCCGCAACGTCACGCTGTTCCATGCTGCGCTGCGCTGGTTCGGCCGTCCGTCGAACTGGGGGGCGAGCACGGACCTGGGCGACGTCCGCGCGTGGATCGGCGCTCGCAACGTGGAGTGGTTCGACGTGTCGCTCGACGATCAGGAGTGCTACTGGATAGCCAAGTCGGTGTGCAAGATCAGCCGCCAGAATCTGGCGAGCGGCCAGACACAGCGGCAGTTCGGCTCCATCCAGGCGGCCAAGGGCAGGCGGTCGGGCGAAGTCCGGCGCAGGCGGACAACGGAGCGCGATGCGGAAATTGTGGCGCGGGTCGAGGCGGGCGAAAGCATGCGGAGCATGGCGCGCAAGTTCGGGCTGTACCATCGCGCTATCCAGCGGATCATGGAGCGGGGTGGCTAACGAACCAAAGCAGGATGATTTAGGAAATTTAATCCTAACTCCCGATTTTGGGGGTTTGGGTTTTTTGGGTTTGGTTTGGGGTTTTGGCGAAGCCGAGAATTGAGTAGTAAGGGCTGTGGAAACTCGTGGAAATGGTCGAACAACATGGTTTTTGTTGTTCGAGCTTTCCATCAGTTTCCACAGCCGGTTTTGGGTTGGTTTTGGTTTTTGGGGTTGGGGGGTCCAGGGGGGAAGGGGAATTGCGGACTGAGACAGCGTTGAGCGCCGTCCAACAGCGAATCGAGCGCCATGATGCCCTGGTGTTGCCGTGGATCAGGCTCTGGCGACGGATGGGCTACGGCCCGGACATGATCGCGCAGCTCCTCGAGGCCGAGCGTGTCCAGCCGCCGCGGTCGAGGTGGTCGGCGAATGCGGTGCGACGGATCGGTGAGCGCCGGGGGATTACGTGGCGGGGCATGCGCTCCTTCGTGCGGGAGGGCATCGAGGCGGGGCGGAAGGCAGCAGTCCGTGAATCGCTGCCCCGATCCCTCGTCGAAATGCGGTCTGTGAAAGGGAGGCGCGGGCGTCGTCAGTACGAGCGCAGCGGGTACTGACGACGCTGGGAATCCTACGTCCTGCAAGGTCGGGGCCCGTGTTTTCAGACATAGCGGCCACACAACAGCATGACAAACAGTCATGAATTTGCGAGGGTTCAGGGAGGGAGAGAAGTCAAGCAAAGGAGTGCGACATGAGTGGCCTTGAATTGCCGACTGTGACCGCTGCCAGTACGGCCTGGTTCACGTGGGAATCGATTACGCCGGGGGAGTGCATGACCCTGGTGGCGCTTGCACTCGCGGCATGGGGGCTGTGGCAAATGCGCACGGCTTCGACAACGCGTAACCGCCAACTTGATGCCCAAACCGCAGCACTGACGCAGCAAGGCGAAGCACTGACGGCGCTGGTACGCATGTTGGATGAGCGCACGGCGGCGTTGACACGTGGCCTTGAGACGGTCATCGAGCGGACCGCGCCGGGAAGGGATAGCGGTCTCATTCGGTAGTCTCCAGAGCAGGGAATGGGATTCGTGCAAAGGGGTGTGGAGTGAGCAACAAAAGTCGGCGCCGGCGTAAGGGAAAAGGCAGGGATCCCATCGGTGACGAGATCGGCGCATGCATAAAGAAGGCGGCGAAGGTAGCTGGGGCCGAGGTGGATAAGGCCGGTGCACCTGTGTGGGTCGCGGTTCATTGGTTGAATGATGGTGACGTGTGGTTTGACGCCCATACTGCTGATGGCGCTCTTCCTGAAGTCCAGGTGAGTCTGGAAACTATGGAGCGGGAGATTGAGCCTGCGTTGTCGGCGCGTTTGGAGGAAGTCTGTACGGCACCGCATTGTGTGTTCCATCTGGTCGCGGCGGTAGCGTGGCCGTCTGTCGGGGCGTTGAATTAGTCAGGTTGGGAGATTCGGATGCGGCACGAGTTGACCAGGGCGGATGGTGATCGTGGTCGCCAGACGTCGAGGGCGCGCCAGGCTGAGCACGATTTTGAGTGTCGTCGGGTGCTCGAGCGTGCTGCGCGGTCTTCAAAGCCATCGATCGCTACGGCCAAGCGTTACTTGCTGGAGGCCGGAGTGGACCCTCCTCTGGGTGGTGGTGAGTGGCATACGATGCAGGTGTGGCGGATCGCCAGGCGTCTTGGTATCGCGCTGGGGACGGGTTTGCGTCCTGGTGTGCTGCTGTACTGTCGTAAGTGCGGGGCTGGTCGGCGCAATCTAAGCCGCAAGTCGCAATGCAAGTCGTGTGAGTGGAAGGCGCGCAAGGCGGAGGAGCATCGAGGCTTCCGGAATGCGGAACTTGCGGAGGCGAAAGAGAGGCTGGCCCATTACGCGGCCAAGGTGAAGGCTCTCGAATCCGGGGCGCGTCACTACCTTAAGCCACAGCGGGGCAAAAAGTTTGGTCGGTGACGGGATTGTGGCCGCTGTGGTGTAGGTAGTGACGCGCATTCCATCACAGTGGCGGGGATTTTTTCCACGGTTGGCAGGCATCCTGGGGGTGTGCATGTGGAAGCCGGGTGTACAGCGTAAGGGCTTGACGGAGCGTCGGCGCCGGCGTCTCAAGCACGATGAGTTCTGCAGGTCGGTCTTGGAGAAAGTCGCCAGGGGCCCGGTGTCTTCGTACGCGAGGGCGGCCTACGAGTTGGAGAAAGCCGGCATACGGCCGCGTAGGGGCGGCGATCGGTGGAGTAGGGGTCAGGTCTGGAAGATGTGCAAGCGGTTGGGCCTGGATATGAGCAACGGCCGTAAGTTCGGGGATCTGCCGCGGTGCATGGGCTGTCATGTCAAAACGGGGTGGCAGTCGAGTCAAGGGTTGTGCCGGCGGTGTAATGCTCGAGCGACGAAGCAGCGGTATCGGGATTACCAGGAGTGGTCCAGGAGCCGACGGTTCGCCGAGATCAGGACGAAGATGGCGGAGCTGCAGGAGGAGCTGGACGCGCTGAAGGCCGGTCGTCGTCTCTACACGAAGCGTAATCCTCGGCCAACACACAGATTCGGCAAACCGGTAACGTATCGGTTGGCGGGAGAGGATGCAAAACGAAGCGGAGGGTAGAGACGACGACATGGTTTCCTTTCGGTGATTTTCGGGGATTTTTGTTGACGTTTTAAGAAGGCGGGTTTGCCCTGGTCGTCCAGGCCGGGGGTTTTTTTCGTCTGCCGTGTTGACATTTTAACGTCAGGGCGGCAGATTCGGTGTTGACATTTTAGTTATACGAAAGTGTCAACGCGATAAGTTCAATTTCTTTGGGGAGTTTTGAAAAATCGTCATCAAGGGAAAAAATTTTATGGGCTTCGAGCATCGGACGCGGAAGACGAAGGCAGCCATCAGGAAGGGGCGACGGATTCGCCAGGCGAATGCTCTCGAACACGTTGCCAAGGTGTGGTGGACGATTGACGAGCTGCGGCAGCAGGGGATGGGTTGGCGGCGGATCGCGGCGTATCTGAACCTGGGAGAAGTATCCGCCAGGCGCGGGGGTGGCTGGGAGGCTACGCAAGTGAAGCGGGCGCATGAGGCCGGTAGCAGGGCCAAAACGCTTCAGAAACCACTGCCAGGGGTGGAGGTCTAGATGACGGTCGAAAATGCGTTGTGGGCGATTCTGGGCGGTTTTTTGGTGTATCTGGTGATGCAGTGGCGGTTGGGTCGGGTGAAGCGTGATCGAGAGTGGTTTGCTCAGCGCTTGGCGGAGGTCCGGGACATGGCGGCGGAGCGGCTGGCGATGTTGCAGGAGGCCGGCGTGACGGATGAGGAGTGGGACCAGGAGGACGTTAACTGAGGGTGGTCCAGCTCGGCCAGGCGCGGCGGGTCGTGGGGACCCAAGCAGGTAGAGAGGGCGTTTAAGGCCGGTATGCAGGCAAAAACGCTTCAAACACCTCTGCCCGGTATGGAAGGGTAGGTTGCTGTCGATAACGCGTTGTAGGCCATCCTCGTGCGAAATTCGGCCTATTTTGACTTCATGCTCGACGTGGATATCATGGCCTGGTCGAAATCATCAAAGGAAACGGCGCCTGCGGCGTATCGGTCGGTCGGCGAAATGCATCCCATTGTCGGTGGGATGGCCACCCCTCTTTTGATTCGATTTCGGCACGACGGCATAACCACACCTGCCCAGGCAACTGCTCGATTTCCCTCCACTGGGCTGCCGAAATACGACCATCCCCGGCGGTGTCATCCCACCAAGTGAGCCCGAATAGGGCCTGATTGCGCCTTTTGGTGGGGCGCCTTGGAGGTCTTTGGCATGAAACCGCGAAAGTCCAGCATCTACGCGGATTTCCGCGCCTTGAAAAGTTCACATAAAGCGGCTTATCGGAAGTTGGCGACGGGTCGAAACGGGGTCGGGGGGGCGATTCGTGCTAAGGTGGGATCGGCATTCTCTCCCGGCACCTCCCTGGTGCTGGTCGGGAAGATGCCGGGAGCCGTCCGTTGCTGGTTCAGAGCAACAAGGGCGGTGCCGTTGATACCCCTTTAGCGACAGGGGGGGCAGCAACGAATGCCATCCTACCCTACTCCCCGTAGCAAGAAAACCCTGATCGACCCTGACGAACAGCTGTTCCTGGCGCTCGCGATAAAGCACGCACCCCTCGAGGTCCGTGAGCACGGCCTGCAGGAGATCCACAGCTTCCCTCTGGTGTCTCGCGGCAAGGGTTTTGCCGTTATCCGCAAGCCTGCCCGCATGGCCTGGCGCCGCTACCAGGAAATCGAGCTCCGCACTCCCAATAGCTTCCCCGCCATGATTTTCGATTGTGATTCCCAGCCGCAGGACTACCTAGCCGTGGCCTTTGGCGCCCTCGTGCGCCCGCCCAACTGGATCGTGTCGAACCCGGAGACAGGGCACGCGCACATCGTGTACTGCCTCGCCCGTCCGGTCCTGCACGGCGACGGAGTGCGCCAGAAACCTCTCAGGTGGCGGCAGCGCATCGCCGAGTTCTACCGCATGGTGTACGGGGCCGACAGCGGCTACGCCGGCGTCCTGACGCACAATCCGGTGCACCCCAAGTGGGACGTGACGTGGTGGCGGGAAGAACCCTGGACGCTGCCGGAGCTGGCCGAGGTCATCCCCAAGGGCTGGCGGATCCCGCGCAGGCCGACGACGCCGGAGGGCCGCAACGTCACGCTGTTCTACGCTGCGCTACGCTGGTTCGGTCGCCCGTCGAATTGGGAGGCGAGCACGGACCTGGGCGACGTCCACGCGTGGATCGGCGCTCGCAACGTGGAGTGGTTCGACGTGCCGCTCGACGATCAGGAGTGCTACTGGATGGCCAAGTCGGTGTGCAAGATCAGCCGCAAAAACCTGGCGAGCGGCCAGACACAGCGGCAGTTCATCTCCATCCAGGCGGCCAAGGGCAGGCTGTCGGGCGAGATGCGGCGCCAAGGCACGCTGCTCGAACTGGATAGAGCGCCTTGGGAAGCCGAGGGCATATCCAGGGCGGCGTGGTACTACCACAAATCGGGGCAGCACATAGGGTCACATGGCGGCGACCGGCGCAGCGGAAATTTCAAGTTGGACTGAACCAAAGCAGGATGATTTAGGAAATTTAATCCTAACTCCCAATTTTGGGGTGTTTGGTTTTTTGGGGTTTGGCGAAGCCGAGAAATTAGTTGTTGGGGCTGTGGAAGACTGTGAGCATGGTGGGAAAACTGCGGGGGTTTTGCAGTTTTCCCAGCTGGTCATAGTTTCCACAGCCGGTTTTGGGGGTTGGGGGGCCCAGGGGGGAAGGGGAATTGCGGACTGAGACAGCGTTGAGCGCCATCCAACAGCGGATCGAACGCCACGATGCCCTGGCGTTGCCCTGGATCAGGCTCTGGCGGCGGATGGGCTACGGCCCGGACATGATCGCGCAGCTCCTCGAGGCCGAGCGTGTCCAGCCGCCGCGGTCGAAGTGGTCGGCGAATGCGGTGCGGCGGATCGGCGAGCGCCGGGGAGTCACGTGGCGGGGCATGCGGTCCTTCGTGCGCCAGGGTGTCGAGGCGGGGCGAAAAGCTGCGGCTCGTGAATCGCTACCCCGGTCCCTTACAGAAATGCGGTCCGCGAGAGGGAGGCGCGGGCGTCGTCAGTACGAGCGGAGCGGGTACTGACGACGCCGGGAATGCTGCGTCCTGCAAGGCCGAGACCCTGGTTTTTCGACATGACGACCAACTAACAGCATGACAAATCGTCATGAATTTGCGAGGGTTCAGGGGAGGAAGAACAAGCGAGGGAGATCACCATGAGCGGCCTTGAATTGCCAACCGCGACCAGCGCGACGTGGGTTGTGTGGGAACCCCTGACAACCGGCGACCTACTGACAGTGACGCTCGGCTTGGCAGCCTTGACTCTGGCAGCATGCGGCTTGTGGTTAATGCGCACGGCAAGTGCGGCCCGCAACCGCCAGCTTGACGCCCAAACCGAGACGCTGGCGCGGCATAGCGAGACGCTGGCGGCGTTGGTGCGCGGCTTGGAAACTGCCATCGAGCGTACCGCGCCGGAAGGCAGGCAAGCATGACCTGACTCGGTTGGCCTGCACGCTGTAGGAGCGTTGAATTAGCCAAGCTGGGAGGTTCGGATGCGACACGAGTTGACCAGGGAAGAGGGGGAACGTGGTCGCCAGAGTGCGAAGGTACGTCAGGCTGAGCACGATAGAGAGTGCCGGGCGGCTTTGATACGGGCGTCGAAGTCGGCACGACCTACGATCGCAACGGGTCGGCGTCTGTTGGAGGCTGCCGGCGTAGATCCGCCCTTGGGCGGTGCCAGGTGGCATACGGGTCAGGTGGATCGGATCGCGAAGCGTCTGGGTATCAAGCTCGGGGTGGGAATGCGTCCGGGTGTCTTGCTGTACTGCGGGAAGTGCGGGTGTGGCCGGCGGAGTCTTTCGCAGTTGGGACTGTGTAAGCAGTGCCAGTGGAAGGCGAACAAGGCGCGTGAGCACCGGGGGTTTCGCCAGGCTGAGCTGGCCGATGCCCGGCAGAAGGCGGCCTATTACGCGGACAAGGTGAAGACACTCGAATCCGGGGCGCGTCACTACCTTAAGCCACAGCGGGGCAAAAAGTTTGGTCGGTGACGGGATTGTGGCCGCTGTGGTGTAGGTAGTGACGCGCATTCCATCACAGTGGCGGGGATTTTTTCCACGGTTGGCAGGCATCCTGGGGGTGTGCATGTGGAAGCCGGGTGTACAGCGTAAGGGCTTGACGGAGCGTCGGCGCCGGCGTCTCAAGCACGATGAGTTCTGCAGGTCGGTCTTGGAGAAAGTCGCCAGGGGCCCGGTGTCTTCGTACGCGAGGGCGGCCTACGAGTTGGAGAAAGCCGGCATACGGCCGCGTAGGGGCGGCGATCGGTGGAGTAGGGGTCAGGTCTGGAAGATGTGCAAGCGGTTGGGCCTGGATATGAGCAACGGCCGTAAGTTCGGGGATCTGCCGCGGTGCATGGGCTGTCATGTCAAAACGGGGTGGCAGTCGAGTCAAGGGTTGTGCCGGCGGTGTAATGCTCGAGCGACGAAGCAGCGGTATCGGGATTACCAGGAGTGGTCCAGGAGCCGACGGTTCGCCGAGATCAGGACGAAGATGGCGGAGCTGCAGGAGGAGCTGGACGCGCTGAAGGCCGGTCGTCGTCTCTACACGAAGCGTAATCCTCGGCCAACACACAGATTCGGCAAACCGGTAACGTATCGGTTGGCGGGAGAGGATGCAAAACGAAGCGGAGGGTAGAGACGACGACATGGTTTCCTTTCGGTGATTTTCGGGGATTTTTGTTGACGTTTTAAGAAGGCGGGTTTGCCCTGGTCGTCCAGGCCGGGGGTTTTTTTCGTCTGCCGTGTTGACATTTTAACGTCAGGGCGGCAGATTCGGTGTTGACATTTTAGTTATACGAAAGTGTCAACGCGATAAGTTCAATTTCTTTGGGGAGTTTTGAAAAATCGTCATCAAGGGAAAAAATTTTATGGGCTTCGAGCATCGGACGCGGAAGACGAAGGCAGCCATCAGGAAGGGGCGACGGATTCGCCAGGCGAATGCTCTCGAACACGTTGCCAAGGTGTGGTGGACGATTGACGAGCTGCGGCAGCAGGGGATGGGTTGGCGGCGGATCGCGGCGTATCTGAACCTGGGAGAAGTATCCGCCAGGCGCGGGGGTGGCTGGGAGGCTACGCAAGTGAAGCGGGCGCATGAGGCCGGTAGCAGGGCCAAAACGCTTCAGAAACCACTGCCAGGGGTGGAGGTCTAGATGACGGTCGAAAATGCGTTGTGGGCGATTCTGGGCGGTTTTTTGGTGTATCTGGTGATGCAGTGGCGGTTGGGTCGGGTGAAGCGTGATCGAGAGTGGTTTGCTCAGCGCTTGGCGGAGGTCCGGGACATGGCGGCGGAGCGGCTGGCGATGTTGCAGGAGGCCGGCGTGACGGATGAGGAGTGGGACCAGGAGGACGTTAACTGAGGGTGGTCCAGCTCGGCCAGGCGCGGCGGGTCGTGGGGACCCAAGCAGGTAGAGAGGGCGTTTAAGGCCGGTATGCAGGCAAAAACGCTTCAAACACCTCTGCCCGGTATGGAAGGGTAGGTTGCTGTCGATAACGCGTTGTAGGCCATCCTCGTGCGAAATTCGGCCTATTTTGACTTCATGCTCGACGTGGATATCATGGCCTGGTCGAAATCATCAAAGGAAACGGCGCCTGCGGCGTATCGGTCGGTCGGCGAAATGCATCCCATTGTCGGTGGGATGGCCACCCCTCTTTTGATTCGATTTCGGCACGACGGCATAACCACACCTGCCCAGGCAACTGCTCGATTTCCCTCCACTGGGCTACCGAAATACGACCATCCCCGGCGGTGTCATCCCACCAAGTGAGCCCGAATAGGGCCTGATTGCGCCTTTTGGTGGGGCGCCTTGGAGGTCTTTGGCATGAAACCGCGCAAGTCCAGCAACCACGCGGGTTTCCGCGCTTCCGAAAGTTCACATAATGCGCCTTATGAGAAGTTGGGGCGGACTCGAAGTGAGGGCGAAAAGCGATTCGTGCTAAGGTGGGATCGGCATTCTCTCCCGGCGCCTTCCCGGTGCTGGAGGGAAGATGCCGGGAGCCGTCCGTTGCTTGTGGTGAGCAACAAGGGCGGTGCCGTTGATACCCCTTTAGCGACAGGGGGGGGCAGCAACGAATGCCATCCTACCCTACTCCCCGTAGCAAGAAAACCCTGATCGACCCTGACGAACAGCTGTTCCTGGCACTCGCCATCAAGCACGCACCCCTCGAAGTCCGTGAGCACGGTCTGCAGGAGATTCACAGCTTCCCCCTGGTCTCTCGCGGCAAGGGCTTTGCCGTCATCCGCAAGCCTGCCCGCATGGCTTGGCGCCGCTACCAGGAAATCGAGCTCCGCACTCCCAATAGCTTCCCCGCCATGATTTTCGATTGTGATTCCCAGCCGCAGGACTACCTGTCCGTAGCCTTCGGCGCCCTCGTGCGCCCGCCCAACTGGATCGCGTCGAACCCGGAGACCGGGAACGCCCACATCGTGTACTGCCTGGATCGCCCGGTCCTGCACGGCGACGGCGTGCGCCAGAAACCCCTCAGGTGGCGGCAACGCATCGCTGAGTTCTACCGCATGGTGTACGGGGCCGATAGCGGCTACGCCGGCGTCCTGACGCACAACCCGGTGCATCCCAAGTGGGACGTCACCTGGTGGCGGGAAGAACCCTGGACGCTGCCGGAGCTGGCCGAGGTCATTCCCAGGGGCTGGCGGATCCCGCGCAAGCCGACGACGCCGGAGGGCCGCAACGTCACGCTGTTCCATGCTGCGCTGCGCTGGTTCGGCCGTCCGTCGAACTGGGGGGCGAGCACGGACCTGGGCGACGTCCGCGCGTGGATCGGCGCTCGCAACGTGGAGTGGTTCGACGTGTCGCTCGACGATCAGGAGTGCTACTGGATAGCCAAGTCGGTGTGCAAGATCAGCCGCCAGAATCTGGCGAGCGGCCAGACACAGCGGCAGTTCGGCTCCATCCAGGCGGCCAAGGGCAGGCGGTCGGGCGAAGTCCGGCGCAGGCGGACAACGGAGCGCGATGCGGAAATTGTGGCGCGGGTCGAGGCGGGCGAAAGCATGCGGAGCATGGCGCGCAAGTTCGGGCTGTACCATCGCGCTATCCAGCGGATCATGGAGCGGGGTGGCTAACGAACCAAAGCAGGATGATTTAGGAAATTTAATCCTAACTCCCGATTTTGGGGGTTTGGGTTTTTTGGGTTTGGTTTGGGGTTTTGGCGAAGCCGAGAATTGAGTAGTAAGGGCTGTGGAAACTCGTGGAAATGGTCGAACAACATGGTTTTTGTTGTTCGAGCTTTCCATCAGTTTCCACAGCCGGTTTTGGGTTGGTTTTGGTTTTTGGGGTTGGGGGGTCCAGGGGGGAAGGGGAATTGCGGACTGAGACAGCGTTGAGCGCCGTCCAACAGCGAATCGAGCGCCATGATGCCCTGGTGTTGCCGTGGATCAGGCTCTGGCGACGGATGGGCTACGGCCCGGACATGATCGCGCAGCTCCTCGAGGCCGAGCGTGTCCAGCCGCCGCGGTCGAGGTGGTCGGCGAATGCGGTGCGACGGATCGGTGAGCGCCGGGGGATTACGTGGCGGGGCATGCGCTCCTTCGTGCGGGAGGGCATCGAGGCGGGGCGGAAGGCAGCAGTCCGTGAATCGCTGCCCCGATCCCTCGTCGAAATGCGGTCTGTGAAAGGGAGGCGCGGGCGTCGTCAGTACGAGCGCAGCGGGTACTGACGACGCTGGGAATCCTACGTCCTGCAAGGTCGGGGCCCGTGTTTTCAGACATAGCGGCCACACAACAGCATGACAAACAGTCATGAATTTGCGAGGGTTCAGGGAGGGAGAGAAGTCAAGCAAAGGAGTGCGACATGAGTGGCCTTGAATTGCCGACTGTGACCGCTGCCAGTACGGCCTGGTTCACGTGGGAATCGATTACGCCGGGGGAGTGCATGACCCTGGTGGCGCTTGCACTCGCGGCATGGGGGCTGTGGCAAATGCGCACGGCTTCGACAACGCGTAACCGCCAACTTGATGCCCAAACCGCAGCACTGACGCAGCAAGGCGAAGCACTGACGGCGCTGGTACGCATGTTGGATGAGCGCACGGCGGCGTTGACACGTGGCCTTGAGACGGTCATCGAGCGGACCGCGCCGGGAAGGGATAGCGGTCTCATTCGGTAGTCTCCAGAGCAGGGAATGGGATTCGTGCAAAGGGGTGTGGAGTGAGCAACAAAAGTCGGCGCCGGCGTAAGGGAAAAGGCAGGGATCCCATCGGTGACGAGATCGGCGCATGCATAAAGAAGGCGGCGAAGGTAGCTGGGGCCGAGGTGGATAAGGCCGGTGCACCTGTGTGGGTCGCGGTTCATTGGTTGAATGATGGTGACGTGTGGTTTGACGCCCATACTGCTGATGGCGCTCTTCCTGAAGTCCAGGTGAGTCTGGAAACTATGGAGCGGGAGATTGAGCCTGCGTTGTCGGCGCGTTTGGAGGAAGTCTGTACGGCACCGCATTGTGTGTTCCATCTGGTCGCGGCGGTAGCGTGGCCGTCTGTCGGGGCGTTGAATTAGTCAGGTTGGGAGATTCGGATGCGGCACGAGTTGACCAGGGCGGATGGTGATCGTGGTCGCCAGACGTCGAGGGCGCGCCAGGCTGAGCACGATTTTGAGTGTCGTCGGGTGCTCGAGCGTGCTGCGCGGTCTTCAAAGCCATCGATCGCTACGGCCAAGCGTTACTTGCTGGAGGCCGGAGTGGACCCTCCTCTGGGTGGTGGTGAGTGGCATACGATGCAGGTGTGGCGGATCGCCAGGCGTCTTGGTATCGCGCTGGGGACGGGTTTGCGTCCTGGTGTGCTGCTGTACTGTCGTAAGTGCGGGGCTGGTCGGCGCAATCTAAGCCGCAAGTCGCAATGCAAGTCGTGTGAGTGGAAGGCGCGCAAGGCGGAGGAGCATCGAGGCTTCCGGAATGCGGAACTTGCGGAGGCGAAAGAGAGGCTGGCCCATTACGCGGCCAAGGTGAAGGCTCTCGAATCCGGGGCGCGTCACTACCTTAAGCCACAGCGGGGCAAAAAGTTTGGTCGGTGACGGGATTGTGGCCGCTGTGGTGTAGGTAGTGACGCGCATTCCATCACAGTGGCGGGGATTTTTTCCACGGTTGGCAGGCATCCTGGGGGTGTGCATGTGGAAGCCGGGTGTACAGCGTAAGGGCTTGACGGAGCGTCGGCGCCGGCGTCTCAAGCACGATGAGTTCTGCAGGTCGGTCTTGGAGAAAGTCGCCAGGGGCCCGGTGTCTTCGTACGCGAGGGCGGCCTACGAGTTGGAGAAAGCCGGCATACGGCCGCGTAGGGGCGGCGATCGGTGGAGTAGGGGTCAGGTCTGGAAGATGTGCAAGCGGTTGGGCCTGGATATGAGCAACGGCCGTAAGTTCGGGGATCTGCCGCGGTGCATGGGCTGTCATGTCAAAACGGGGTGGCAGTCGAGTCAAGGGTTGTGCCGGCGGTGTAATGCTCGAGCGACGAAGCAGCGGTATCGGGATTACCAGGAGTGGTCCAGGAGCCGACGGTTCGCCGAGATCAGGACGAAGATGGCGGAGCTGCAGGAGGAGCTGGACGCGCTGAAGGCCGGTCGTCGTCTCTACACGAAGCGTAATCCTCGGCCAACACACAGATTCGGCAAACCGGTAACGTATCGGTTGGCGGGAGAGGATGCAAAACGAAGCGGAGGGTAGAGACGACGACATGGTTTCCTTTCGGTGATTTTCGGGGATTTTTGTTGACGTTTTAAGAAGGCGGGTTTGCCCTGGTCGTCCAGGCCGGGGGTTTTTTTCGTCTGCCGTGTTGACATTTTAACGTCAGGGCGGCAGATTCGGTGTTGACATTTTAGTTATACGAAAGTGTCAACGCGATAAGTTCAATTTCTTTGGGGAGTTTTGAAAAATCGTCATCAAGGGAAAAAATTTTATGGGCTTCGAGCATCGGACGCGGAAGACGAAGGCAGCCATCAGGAAGGGGCGACGGATTCGCCAGGCGAATGCTCTCGAACACGTTGCCAAGGTGTGGTGGACGATTGACGAGCTGCGGCAGCAGGGGATGGGTTGGCGGCGGATCGCGGCGTATCTGAACCTGGGAGAAGTATCCGCCAGGCGCGGGGGTGGCTGGGAGGCTACGCAAGTGAAGCGGGCGCATGAGGCCGGTAGCAGGGCCAAAACGCTTCAGAAACCACTGCCAGGGGTGGAGGTCTAGATGACGGTCGAAAATGCGTTGTGGGCGATTCTGGGCGGTTTTTTGGTGTATCTGGTGATGCAGTGGCGGTTGGGTCGGGTGAAGCGTGATCGAGAGTGGTTTGCTCAGCGCTTGGCGGAGGTCCGGGACATGGCGGCGGAGCGGCTGGCGATGTTGCAGGAGGCCGGCGTGACGGATGAGGAGTGGGACCAGGAGGACGTTAACTGAGGGTGGTCCAGCTCGGCCAGGCGCGGCGGGTCGTGGGGACCCAAGCAGGTAGAGAGGGCGTTTAAGGCCGGTATGCAGGCAAAAACGCTTCAAACACCTCTGCCCGGTATGGAAGGGTAGGTTGCTGTCGATAACGCGTTGTAGGCCATCCTCGTGCGAAATTCGGCCTATTTTGACTTCATGCTCGACGTGGATATCATGGCCTGGTCGAAATCATCAAAGGAAACGGCGCCTGCGGCGTATCGGTCGGTCGGCGAAATGCATCCCATTGTCGGTGGGATGGCCACCCCTCTTTTGATTCGATTTCGGCACGACGGCATAACCACACCTGCCCAGGCAACTGCTCGATTTCCCTCCACTGGGCTGCCGAAATACGACCATCCCCGGCGGTGTCATCCCACCAAGTGAGCCCGAATAGGGCCTGATTGCGCCTTTTGGTGGGGCGCCTTGGAGGTCTTTGGCATGAAACCGCGAAAGTCCAGCATCTACGCGGATTTCCGCGCCTTGAAAAGTTCACATAAAGCGGCTTATCGGAAGTTGGCGACGGGTCGAAACGGGGTCGGGGGGGCGATTCGTGCTAAGGTGGGATCGGCATTCTCTCCCGGCACCTCCCTGGTGCTGGTCGGGAAGATGCCGGGAGCCGTCCGTTGCTGGTTCAGAGCAACAAGGGCGGTGCCGTTGATACCCCTTTAGCGACAGGGGGGGCAGCAACGAATGCCATCCTACCCTACTCCCCGTAGCAAGAAAACCCTGATCGACCCTGACGAACAGCTGTTCCTGGCGCTCGCGATAAAGCACGCACCCCTCGAGGTCCGTGAGCACGGCCTGCAGGAGATCCACAGCTTCCCTCTGGTGTCTCGCGGCAAGGGTTTTGCCGTTATCCGCAAGCCTGCCCGCATGGCCTGGCGCCGCTACCAGGAAATCGAGCTCCGCACTCCCAATAGCTTCCCCGCCATGATTTTCGATTGTGATTCCCAGCCGCAGGACTACCTAGCCGTGGCCTTTGGCGCCCTCGTGCGCCCGCCCAACTGGATCGTGTCGAACCCGGAGACAGGGCACGCGCACATCGTGTACTGCCTCGCCCGTCCGGTCCTGCACGGCGACGGAGTGCGCCAGAAACCTCTCAGGTGGCGGCAGCGCATCGCCGAGTTCTACCGCATGGTGTACGGGGCCGACAGCGGCTACGCCGGCGTCCTGACGCACAATCCGGTGCACCCCAAGTGGGACGTGACGTGGTGGCGGGAAGAACCCTGGACGCTGCCGGAGCTGGCCGAGGTCATCCCCAAGGGCTGGCGGATCCCGCGCAGGCCGACGACGCCGGAGGGCCGCAACGTCACGCTGTTCTACGCTGCGCTACGCTGGTTCGGTCGCCCGTCGAATTGGGAGGCGAGCACGGACCTGGGCGACGTCCACGCGTGGATCGGCGCTCGCAACGTGGAGTGGTTCGACGTGCCGCTCGACGATCAGGAGTGCTACTGGATGGCCAAGTCGGTGTGCAAGATCAGCCGCAAAAACCTGGCGAGCGGCCAGACACAGCGGCAGTTCATCTCCATCCAGGCGGCCAAGGGCAGGCTGTCGGGCGAGATGCGGCGCCAAGGCACGCTGCTCGAACTGGATAGAGCGCCTTGGGAAGCCGAGGGCATATCCAGGGCGGCGTGGTACTACCACAAATCGGGGCAGCACATAGGGTCACATGGCGGCGACCGGCGCAGCGGAAATTTCAAGTTGGACTGAACCAAAGCAGGATGATTTAGGAAATTTAATCCTAACTCCCAATTTTGGGGTGTTTGGTTTTTTGGGGTTTGGCGAAGCCGAGAAATTAGTTGTTGGGGCTGTGGAAGACTGTGAGCATGGTGGGAAAACTGCGGGGGTTTTGCAGTTTTCCCAGCTGGTCATAGTTTCCACAGCCGGTTTTGGGGGTTGGGGGGCCCAGGGGGGAAGGGGAATTGCGGACTGAGACAGCGTTGAGCGCCATCCAACAGCGGATCGAACGCCACGATGCCCTGGCGTTGCCCTGGATCAGGCTCTGGCGGCGGATGGGCTACGGCCCGGACATGATCGCGCAGCTCCTCGAGGCCGAGCGTGTCCAGCCGCCGCGGTCGAAGTGGTCGGCGAATGCGGTGCGGCGGATCGGCGAGCGCCGGGGAGTCACGTGGCGGGGCATGCGGTCCTTCGTGCGCCAGGGTGTCGAGGCGGGGCGAAAAGCTGCGGCTCGTGAATCGCTACCCCGGTCCCTTACAGAAATGCGGTCCGCGAGAGGGAGGCGCGGGCGTCGTCAGTACGAGCGGAGCGGGTACTGACGACGCCGGGAATGCTGCGTCCTGCAAGGCCGAGACCCTGGTTTTTCGACATGACGACCAACTAACAGCATGACAAATCGTCATGAATTTGCGAGGGTTCAGGGGAGGAAGAACAAGCGAGGGAGATCACCATGAGCGGCCTTGAATTGCCAACCGCGACCAGCGCGACGTGGGTTGTGTGGGAACCCCTGACAACCGGCGACCTACTGACAGTGACGCTCGGCTTGGCAGCCTTGACTCTGGCAGCATGCGGCTTGTGGTTAATGCGCACGGCAAGTGCGGCCCGCAACCGCCAGCTTGACGCCCAAACCGAGACGCTGGCGCGGCATAGCGAGACGCTGGCGGCGTTGGTGCGCGGCTTGGAAACTGCCATCGAGCGTACCGCGCCGGAAGGCAGGCAAGCATGACCTGACTCGGTTGGCCTGCACGCTGTAGGAGCGTTGAATTAGCCAAGCTGGGAGGTTCGGATGCGACACGAGTTGACCAGGGAAGAGGGGGAACGTGGTCGCCAGAGTGCGAAGGTACGTCAGGCTGAGCACGATAGAGAGTGCCGGGCGGCTTTGATACGGGCGTCGAAGTCGGCACGACCTACGATCGCAACGGGTCGGCGTCTGTTGGAGGCTGCCGGCGTAGATCCGCCCTTGGGCGGTGCCAGGTGGCATACGGGTCAGGTGGATCGGATCGCGAAGCGTCTGGGTATCAAGCTCGGGGTGGGAATGCGTCCGGGTGTCTTGCTGTACTGCGGGAAGTGCGGGTGTGGCCGGCGGAGTCTTTCGCAGTTGGGACTGTGTAAGCAGTGCCAGTGGAAGGCGAACAAGGCGCGTGAGCACCGGGGGTTTCGCCAGGCTGAGCTGGCCGATGCCCGGCAGAAGGCGGCCTATTACGCGGACAAGGTGAAGACACTCGAATCCGGGGCGCGTCACTACCTTAAGCCACAGCGGGGCAAAAAGTTTGGTCGGTGACGGGATTGTGGCCGCTGTGGTGTAGGTAGTGACGCGCATTCCATCACAGTGGCGGGGATTTTTTCCACGGTTGGCAGGCATCCTGGGGGTGTGCATGTGGAAGCCGGGTGTACAGCGTAAGGGCTTGACGGAGCGTCGGCGCCGGCGTCTCAAGCACGATGAGTTCTGCAGGTCGGTCTTGGAGAAAGTCGCCAGGGGCCCGGTGTCTTCGTACGCGAGGGCGGCCTACGAGTTGGAGAAAGCCGGCATACGGCCGCGTAGGGGCGGCGATCGGTGGAGTAGGGGTCAGGTCTGGAAGATGTGCAAGCGGTTGGGCCTGGATATGAGCAACGGCCGTAAGTTCGGGGATCTGCCGCGGTGCATGGGCTGTCATGTCAAAACGGGGTGGCAGTCGAGTCAAGGGTTGTGCCGGCGGTGTAATGCTCGAGCGACGAAGCAGCGGTATCGGGATTACCAGGAGTGGTCCAGGAGCCGACGGTTCGCCGAGATCAGGACGAAGATGGCGGAGCTGCAGGAGGAGCTGGACGCGCTGAAGGCCGGTCGTCGTCTCTACACGAAGCGTAATCCTCGGCCAACACACAGATTCGGCAAACCGGTAACGTATCGGTTGGCGGGAGAGGATGCAAAACGAAGCGGAGGGTAGAGACGACGACATGGTTTCCTTTCGGTGATTTTCGGGGATTTTTGTTGACGTTTTAAGAAGGCGGGTTTGCCCTGGTCGTCCAGGCCGGGGGTTTTTTTCGTCTGCCGTGTTGACATTTTAACGTCAGGGCGGCAGATTCGGTGTTGACATTTTAGTTATACGAAAGTGTCAACGCGATAAGTTCAATTTCTTTGGGGAGTTTTGAAAAATCGTCATCAAGGGAAAAAATTTTATGGGCTTCGAGCATCGGACGCGGAAGACGAAGGCAGCCATCAGGAAGGGGCGACGGATTCGCCAGGCGAATGCTCTCGAACACGTTGCCAAGGTGTGGTGGACGATTGACGAGCTGCGGCAGCAGGGGATGGGTTGGCGGCGGATCGCGGCGTATCTGAACCTGGGAGAAGTATCCGCCAGGCGCGGGGGTGGCTGGGAGGCTACGCAAGTGAAGCGGGCGCATGAGGCCGGTAGCAGGGCCAAAACGCTTCAGAAACCACTGCCAGGGGTGGAGGTCTAGATGACGGTCGAAAATGCGTTGTGGGCGATTCTGGGCGGTTTTTTGGTGTATCTGGTGATGCAGTGGCGGTTGGGTCGGGTGAAGCGTGATCGAGAGTGGTTTGCTCAGCGCTTGGCGGAGGTCCGGGACATGGCGGCGGAGCGGCTGGCGATGTTGCAGGAGGCCGGCGTGACGGATGAGGAGTGGGACCAGGAGGACGTTAACTGAGGGTGGTCCAGCTCGGCCAGGCGCGGCGGGTCGTGGGGACCCAAGCAGGTAGAGAGGGCGTTTAAGGCCGGTATGCAGGCAAAAACGCTTCAAACACCTCTGCCCGGTATGGAAGGGTAGGTTGCTGTCGATAACGCGTTGTAGGCCATCCTCGTGCGAAATTCGGCCTATTTTGACTTCATGCTCGACGTGGATATCATGGCCTGGTCGAAATCATCAAAGGAAACGGCGCCTGCGGCGTATCGGTCGGTCGGCGAAATGCATCCCATTGTCGGTGGGATGGCCACCCCTCTTTTGATTCGATTTCGGCACGACGGCATAACCACACCTGCCCAGGCAACTGCTCGATTTCCCTCCACTGGGCTACCGAAATACGACCATCCCCGGCGGTGTCATCCCACCAAGTGAGCCCGAATAGGGCCTGATTGCGCCTTTTGGTGGGGCGCCTTGGAGGTCTTTGGCATGAAACCGCGCAAGTCCAGCAACCACGCGGGTTTCCGCGCTTCCGAAAGTTCACATAATGCGCCTTATGAGAAGTTGGGGCGGACTCGAAGTGAGGGCGAAAAGCGATTCGTGCTAAGGTGGGATCGGCATTCTCTCCCGGCGCCTTCCCGGTGCTGGAGGGAAGATGCCGGGAGCCGTCCGTTGCTTGTGGTGAGCAACAAGGGCGGTGCCGTTGATACCCCTTTAGCGACAGGGGGGGGCAGCAACGAATGCCATCCTACCCTACTCCCCGTAGCAAGAAAACCCTGATCGACCCTGACGAACAGCTGTTCCTGGCACTCGCCATCAAGCACGCACCCCTCGAAGTCCGTGAGCACGGTCTGCAGGAGATTCACAGCTTCCCCCTGGTCTCTCGCGGCAAGGGCTTTGCCGTCATCCGCAAGCCTGCCCGCATGGCTTGGCGCCGCTACCAGGAAATCGAGCTCCGCACTCCCAATAGCTTCCCCGCCATGATTTTCGATTGTGATTCCCAGCCGCAGGACTACCTGTCCGTAGCCTTCGGCGCCCTCGTGCGCCCGCCCAACTGGATCGCGTCGAACCCGGAGACCGGGAACGCCCACATCGTGTACTGCCTGGATCGCCCGGTCCTGCACGGCGACGGCGTGCGCCAGAAACCCCTCAGGTGGCGGCAACGCATCGCTGAGTTCTACCGCATGGTGTACGGGGCCGATAGCGGCTACGCCGGCGTCCTGACGCACAACCCGGTGCATCCCAAGTGGGACGTCACCTGGTGGCGGGAAGAACCCTGGACGCTGCCGGAGCTGGCCGAGGTCATTCCCAGGGGCTGGCGGATCCCGCGCAAGCCGACGACGCCGGAGGGCCGCAACGTCACGCTGTTCCATGCTGCGCTGCGCTGGTTCGGCCGTCCGTCGAACTGGGGGGCGAGCACGGACCTGGGCGACGTCCGCGCGTGGATCGGCGCTCGCAACGTGGAGTGGTTCGACGTGTCGCTCGACGATCAGGAGTGCTACTGGATAGCCAAGTCGGTGTGCAAGATCAGCCGCCAGAATCTGGCGAGCGGCCAGACACAGCGGCAGTTCGGCTCCATCCAGGCGGCCAAGGGCAGGCGGTCGGGCGAAGTCCGGCGCAGGCGGACAACGGAGCGCGATGCGGAAATTGTGGCGCGGGTCGAGGCGGGCGAAAGCATGCGGAGCATGGCGCGCAAGTTCGGGCTGTACCATCGCGCTATCCAGCGGATCATGGAGCGGGGTGGCTAACGAACCAAAGCAGGATGATTTAGGAAATTTAATCCTAACTCCCGATTTTGGGGGTTTGGGTTTTTTGGGTTTGGTTTGGGGTTTTGGCGAAGCCGAGAATTGAGTAGTAAGGGCTGTGGAAACTCGTGGAAATGGTCGAACAACATGGTTTTTGTTGTTCGAGCTTTCCATCAGTTTCCACAGCCGGTTTTGGGTTGGTTTTGGTTTTTGGGGTTGGGGGGTCCAGGGGGGAAGGGGAATTGCGGACTGAGACAGCGTTGAGCGCCGTCCAACAGCGAATCGAGCGCCATGATGCCCTGGTGTTGCCGTGGATCAGGCTCTGGCGACGGATGGGCTACGGCCCGGACATGATCGCGCAGCTCCTCGAGGCCGAGCGTGTCCAGCCGCCGCGGTCGAGGTGGTCGGCGAATGCGGTGCGACGGATCGGTGAGCGCCGGGGGATTACGTGGCGGGGCATGCGCTCCTTCGTGCGGGAGGGCATCGAGGCGGGGCGGAAGGCAGCAGTCCGTGAATCGCTGCCCCGATCCCTCGTCGAAATGCGGTCTGTGAAAGGGAGGCGCGGGCGTCGTCAGTACGAGCGCAGCGGGTACTGACGACGCTGGGAATCCTACGTCCTGCAAGGTCGGGGCCCGTGTTTTCAGACATAGCGGCCACACAACAGCATGACAAACAGTCATGAATTTGCGAGGGTTCAGGGAGGGAGAGAAGTCAAGCAAAGGAGTGCGACATGAGTGGCCTTGAATTGCCGACTGTGACCGCTGCCAGTACGGCCTGGTTCACGTGGGAATCGATTACGCCGGGGGAGTGCATGACCCTGGTGGCGCTTGCACTCGCGGCATGGGGGCTGTGGCAAATGCGCACGGCTTCGACAACGCGTAACCGCCAACTTGATGCCCAAACCGCAGCACTGACGCAGCAAGGCGAAGCACTGACGGCGCTGGTACGCATGTTGGATGAGCGCACGGCGGCGTTGACACGTGGCCTTGAGACGGTCATCGAGCGGACCGCGCCGGGAAGGGATAGCGGTCTCATTCGGTAGTCTCCAGAGCAGGGAATGGGATTCGTGCAAAGGGGTGTGGAGTGAGCAACAAAAGTCGGCGCCGGCGTAAGGGAAAAGGCAGGGATCCCATCGGTGACGAGATCGGCGCATGCATAAAGAAGGCGGCGAAGGTAGCTGGGGCCGAGGTGGATAAGGCCGGTGCACCTGTGTGGGTCGCGGTTCATTGGTTGAATGATGGTGACGTGTGGTTTGACGCCCATACTGCTGATGGCGCTCTTCCTGAAGTCCAGGTGAGTCTGGAAACTATGGAGCGGGAGATTGAGCCTGCGTTGTCGGCGCGTTTGGAGGAAGTCTGTACGGCACCGCATTGTGTGTTCCATCTGGTCGCGGCGGTAGCGTGGCCGTCTGTCGGGGCGTTGAATTAGTCAGGTTGGGAGATTCGGATGCGGCACGAGTTGACCAGGGCGGATGGTGATCGTGGTCGCCAGACGTCGAGGGCGCGCCAGGCTGAGCACGATTTTGAGTGTCGTCGGGTGCTCGAGCGTGCTGCGCGGTCTTCAAAGCCATCGATCGCTACGGCCAAGCGTTACTTGCTGGAGGCCGGAGTGGACCCTCCTCTGGGTGGTGGTGAGTGGCATACGATGCAGGTGTGGCGGATCGCCAGGCGTCTTGGTATCGCGCTGGGGACGGGTTTGCGTCCTGGTGTGCTGCTGTACTGTCGTAAGTGCGGGGCTGGTCGGCGCAATCTAAGCCGCAAGTCGCAATGCAAGTCGTGTGAGTGGAAGGCGCGCAAGGCGGAGGAGCATCGAGGCTTCCGGAATGCGGAACTTGCGGAGGCGAAAGAGAGGCTGGCCCATTACGCGGCCAAGGTGAAGGCTCTCGAATCCGGGGCGCGTCACTACCTTAAGCCACAGCGGGGCAAAAAGTTTGGTCGGTGACGGGATTGTGGCCGCTGTGGTGTAGGTAGTGACGCGCATTCCATCACAGTGGCGGGGATTTTTTCCACGGTTGGCAGGCATCCTGGGGGTGTGCATGTGGAAGCCGGGTGTACAGCGTAAGGGCTTGACGGAGCGTCGGCGCCGGCGTCTCAAGCACGATGAGTTCTGCAGGTCGGTCTTGGAGAAAGTCGCCAGGGGCCCGGTGTCTTCGTACGCGAGGGCGGCCTACGAGTTGGAGAAAGCCGGCATACGGCCGCGTAGGGGCGGCGATCGGTGGAGTAGGGGTCAGGTCTGGAAGATGTGCAAGCGGTTGGGCCTGGATATGAGCAACGGCCGTAAGTTCGGGGATCTGCCGCGGTGCATGGGCTGTCATGTCAAAACGGGGTGGCAGTCGAGTCAAGGGTTGTGCCGGCGGTGTAATGCTCGAGCGACGAAGCAGCGGTATCGGGATTACCAGGAGTGGTCCAGGAGCCGACGGTTCGCCGAGATCAGGACGAAGATGGCGGAGCTGCAGGAGGAGCTGGACGCGCTGAAGGCCGGTCGTCGTCTCTACACGAAGCGTAATCCTCGGCCAACACACAGATTCGGCAAACCGGTAACGTATCGGTTGGCGGGAGAGGATGCAAAACGAAGCGGAGGGTAGAGACGACGACATGGTTTCCTTTCGGTGATTTTCGGGGATTTTTGTTGACGTTTTAAGAAGGCGGGTTTGCCCTGGTCGTCCAGGCCGGGGGTTTTTTTCGTCTGCCGTGTTGACATTTTAACGTCAGGGCGGCAGATTCGGTGTTGACATTTTAGTTATACGAAAGTGTCAACGCGATAAGTTCAATTTCTTTGGGGAGTTTTGAAAAATCGTCATCAAGGGAAAAAATTTTATGGGCTTCGAGCATCGGACGCGGAAGACGAAGGCAGCCATCAGGAAGGGGCGACGGATTCGCCAGGCGAATGCTCTCGAACACGTTGCCAAGGTGTGGTGGACGATTGACGAGCTGCGGCAGCAGGGGATGGGTTGGCGGCGGATCGCGGCGTATCTGAACCTGGGAGAAGTATCCGCCAGGCGCGGGGGTGGCTGGGAGGCTACGCAAGTGAAGCGGGCGCATGAGGCCGGTAGCAGGGCCAAAACGCTTCAGAAACCACTGCCAGGGGTGGAGGTCTAGATGACGGTCGAAAATGCGTTGTGGGCGATTCTGGGCGGTTTTTTGGTGTATCTGGTGATGCAGTGGCGGTTGGGTCGGGTGAAGCGTGATCGAGAGTGGTTTGCTCAGCGCTTGGCGGAGGTCCGGGACATGGCGGCGGAGCGGCTGGCGATGTTGCAGGAGGCCGGCGTGACGGATGAGGAGTGGGACCAGGAGGACGTTAACTGAGGGTGGTCCAGCTCGGCCAGGCGCGGCGGGTCGTGGGGACCCAAGCAGGTAGAGAGGGCGTTTAAGGCCGGTATGCAGGCAAAAACGCTTCAAACACCTCTGCCCGGTATGGAAGGGTAGGTTGCTGTCGATAACGCGTTGTAGGCCATCCTCGTGCGAAATTCGGCCTATTTTGACTTCATGCTCGACGTGGATATCATGGCCTGGTCGAAATCATCAAAGGAAACGGCGCCTGCGGCGTATCGGTCGGTCGGCGAAATGCATCCCATTGTCGGTGGGATGGCCACCCCTCTTTTGATTCGATTTCGGCACGACGGCATAACCACACCTGCCCAGGCAACTGCTCGATTTCCCTCCACTGGGCTGCCGAAATACGACCATCCCCGGCGGTGTCATCCCACCAAGTGAGCCCGAATAGGGCCTGATTGCGCCTTTTGGTGGGGCGCCTTGGAGGTCTTTGGCATGAAACCGCGAAAGTCCAGCATCTACGCGGATTTCCGCGCCTTGAAAAGTTCACATAAAGCGGCTTATCGGAAGTTGGCGACGGGTCGAAACGGGGTCGGGGGGGCGATTCGTGCTAAGGTGGGATCGGCATTCTCTCCCGGCACCTCCCTGGTGCTGGTCGGGAAGATGCCGGGAGCCGTCCGTTGCTGGTTCAGAGCAACAAGGGCGGTGCCGTTGATACCCCTTTAGCGACAGGGGGGGCAGCAACGAATGCCATCCTACCCTACTCCCCGTAGCAAGAAAACCCTGATCGACCCTGACGAACAGCTGTTCCTGGCGCTCGCGATAAAGCACGCACCCCTCGAGGTCCGTGAGCACGGCCTGCAGGAGATCCACAGCTTCCCTCTGGTGTCTCGCGGCAAGGGTTTTGCCGTTATCCGCAAGCCTGCCCGCATGGCCTGGCGCCGCTACCAGGAAATCGAGCTCCGCACTCCCAATAGCTTCCCCGCCATGATTTTCGATTGTGATTCCCAGCCGCAGGACTACCTAGCCGTGGCCTTTGGCGCCCTCGTGCGCCCGCCCAACTGGATCGTGTCGAACCCGGAGACAGGGCACGCGCACATCGTGTACTGCCTCGCCCGTCCGGTCCTGCACGGCGACGGAGTGCGCCAGAAACCTCTCAGGTGGCGGCAGCGCATCGCCGAGTTCTACCGCATGGTGTACGGGGCCGACAGCGGCTACGCCGGCGTCCTGACGCACAATCCGGTGCACCCCAAGTGGGACGTGACGTGGTGGCGGGAAGAACCCTGGACGCTGCCGGAGCTGGCCGAGGTCATCCCCAAGGGCTGGCGGATCCCGCGCAGGCCGACGACGCCGGAGGGCCGCAACGTCACGCTGTTCTACGCTGCGCTACGCTGGTTCGGTCGCCCGTCGAATTGGGAGGCGAGCACGGACCTGGGCGACGTCCACGCGTGGATCGGCGCTCGCAACGTGGAGTGGTTCGACGTGCCGCTCGACGATCAGGAGTGCTACTGGATGGCCAAGTCGGTGTGCAAGATCAGCCGCAAAAACCTGGCGAGCGGCCAGACACAGCGGCAGTTCATCTCCATCCAGGCGGCCAAGGGCAGGCTGTCGGGCGAGATGCGGCGCCAAGGCACGCTGCTCGAACTGGATAGAGCGCCTTGGGAAGCCGAGGGCATATCCAGGGCGGCGTGGTACTACCACAAATCGGGGCAGCACATAGGGTCACATGGCGGCGACCGGCGCAGCGGAAATTTCAAGTTGGACTGAACCAAAGCAGGATGATTTAGGAAATTTAATCCTAACTCCCAATTTTGGGGTGTTTGGTTTTTTGGGGTTTGGCGAAGCCGAGAAATTAGTTGTTGGGGCTGTGGAAGACTGTGAGCATGGTGGGAAAACTGCGGGGGTTTTGCAGTTTTCCCAGCTGGTCATAGTTTCCACAGCCGGTTTTGGGGGTTGGGGGGCCCAGGGGGGAAGGGGAATTGCGGACTGAGACAGCGTTGAGCGCCATCCAACAGCGGATCGAACGCCACGATGCCCTGGCGTTGCCCTGGATCAGGCTCTGGCGGCGGATGGGCTACGGCCCGGACATGATCGCGCAGCTCCTCGAGGCCGAGCGTGTCCAGCCGCCGCGGTCGAAGTGGTCGGCGAATGCGGTGCGGCGGATCGGCGAGCGCCGGGGAGTCACGTGGCGGGGCATGCGGTCCTTCGTGCGCCAGGGTGTCGAGGCGGGGCGAAAAGCTGCGGCTCGTGAATCGCTACCCCGGTCCCTTACAGAAATGCGGTCCGCGAGAGGGAGGCGCGGGCGTCGTCAGTACGAGCGGAGCGGGTACTGACGACGCCGGGAATGCTGC
>CBDBQK010000001.1:0-25389 GCA_965208965.1 Caldilineaceae bacterium | reverse complement strand
TAGAGTCGGCAACTGGCGCGGTGGCGGTAGGCGACGGGGGTAGCTGTTGCCGGCGGCTTTCGCGATGCCGGTGCCTCACTCCACGCCATAGCCCCGTTTCCAGTCGCCGCTCATCGAACCCAGCGGGCGGATTTCCCGCACTGGGCTCTCGGACGAGATCATGCCTTCGCCCACGGAAGGTTCGCCGTTCGCCCTTTAAGGAGAGTGCCAAAAAGTCGGGGGCAATTGCGGAATTGTGCGGGTAATGGCATAAGGCTCTCATGGCCAGTCTGCAAGGACCCACGCGCATCGTTCAGCTGAAGGTTCGCCTTCTGGGCCTCAGCCCCATGATCTGGCGCCGGGTGCTGGTACCTGAATCCGTAACGCTGCTGGAGTTGCACGGCATCCTGCAGGTGGGCATGGGATGGGATGGCATCCACCTCTACTACTTCGACATTCACGCGGTGCACTATGGTTCCTTCGAGCTTGATGCCGAGAGTCCGGACACTCCCCTTTCCCGCTTCAAGTTTCGCGAAGGCGACCGTTTTGCCTACCTCTACGACATGGGTGATTACTGGGAGCATGAGGTACGGATCGAGCAGTTTCTGGAGCGGAAGCCGAAGAAGACATACCCCGTCTGCATCGGCGGCTCCGGGCCCTGCCCTCCCGAGGACTGCGGCGGCCCTCCAGGATATCTGGAGGGCCAGGACGAGGCGATAGGCCTGGACGCCTGGTCGGACATGGAAGTGATCGCCGGCTTTCTCGCCGGTCTCTTGGAGGACCGAAGCGCCGGGAGCCTGAGCGAAGACGACTGGGAGAATCTGGAGGACGTCCTTGAGCGCATGGCTCGGCGGGAGCCGTTTTTGGAGACGACATTCTACCGGCGACCCGTGAACGAGGCGTTCCGTGCCGGCCGTCACCTTGAGATGATGCACCAGCAGCTCATGTAGACAGACGGCGCGGTTCCGTCAGCAGATCGGCCGCGAAGGCACCGACGACCTCGCCCTGATCCCGGGAGATGCGCTGCACCAGGTCCTTGCCCGCCTCCTCGGTAACGCGGTCGAACTTGCGCCTCAGCATGGCGACACTGGTCTCGGCGTAGATACGGGTAGTAGCAATATCCTCATGGCCGAGGAACTTCTGCACGTCGGTGATGTCCATGCCGATGGCCAGAAGTCGAGTGGCCATGGTGTGCCGCAAGAGGTGAGGATAGATGCGCTTGGAGATGCCGGCGCCGTGGGCGATCTGGCGGACGATCTGACCGATGCGCTGCCTGGTGAAGGCAGGCGGCCGCCCATCTGCGCGCCGCTGGCGGCTGACGAACAGCGGCCCGGACCTGCGGCGGCCGACGTGCAAGGCCACGAGGCGCGCCAGTTCGGGACGCATCGGCACTTCTCGACGTTTGCCACCCTTGCCGTCCTCGATGGCAATGGCGCGCTCGGCCAGGCTCACGTCTTCGACGCGCAGGGCCACGAATTCCGACACGCGGGCACCGGTCTCCAAGAGCACCTGCATCATCAGCCCGACCTGGCCGCTCTGCGCATAGGCCTGGTCGATGAAGCGCAGTTCCTCCTCGAGGGTCAGACGCGCCGGCGAGCCGCGGCGTTCCTTCGGGGCCTGCAGGCCGGCCTTGGCGCGCGCCTGCTTGAAGACGGCCTTGGTCTGGGTGTAATCCAGTCCCTCGCGCATGAGGATGTCGGCGATCTGGCTTGAGACGTATTCGATATAGCCGGACATGACTTGTCTGTCTTACAATCGGGAAACAAAGTGTGTAGCAGGAGAGGGTCATCTGACGCCGCGACCTGGTTGAAAACGCCATCCAGTGAAGCACAGGTTTTCCTCTCCTGGCAATCTGGAAAACCCGTTTCCCGGGAGGCAGCCATGAAATTCGAGATCACCCTGCGCGTGACAACCCCGGACGGCGAAATGGAAGAACGCGAGGTCATCGTGCTCGACAAGGGGCATGAACGGCATGAAGACATCGGCCTGTCGATCGAAGAAGGCAAGGCGTTACTCAAGGCCCTACAACACAAGATCGTCGAGGCACAGACTGAAGCCTTCTGCGCTCCCAAGTCCGTCTGTCAGGGCTGCCAACGCCGCTTGCGCTGCAAGGGCGCCCACGCCATCCGCTACCGGACCGTCTTTGGCGACATCACGGCAAGAAGCCCCAGGTACTACCGTTGTCGCTGCAAGGGCCTTCGTCCCAAGACCTTCAGCCCCCTGGCCGACCTCCTTCCGGACCACACGGCGCCGGAACTCCTGTGGCTGGAAACCCGCTGGGCCTCGCTGGTCTCCTTCGGGGTCTCAGCCCGCCTTCTAAAGGATGTCCTGCCGATCGGTGAGAGCCTGAGTGCCGAGACCGTGCGCAACCATCTTCACAAGGCTGCCAGGCGCATGGAAGACGAACTGGCGGATGAGCAGGTCTTCTTCATCGAAACATGCCCGCGCGACCGCGTCTCCATGCCACTGCCGGAAGGACGCATCACGGTCGGCATCGACGGCGGCTACGTGCGCTCGCAGGAAAAGAAACAGCCGCATTTCGAGGTCATGGTCGCCAAGTCCATGCCTGCCGATAGGCCAAACCGCTATCTCGGTCTTGTTCATACCCACGACACGCGGCCCAAGAGGCGCCTGCACGAGGTCCTGAAAGAACAGGGATTGCAGGAAAACCAGCCCGTCACCTTCCTGACTGACGGCGGCGATACGGTCCAGAACATGGCACAGTACATGGCTCCGGCATCCGAGCACCTGCTCGACTGGTTCCACATCACCATGCGTATCACCGTCATGCGCCAGTACGTCAAGGGACTGAGCCATCACAATCCGGAGGAAGGACGAGCCGTAGACCGCCTCCTGCGCCAGATCAAGGGCTTCCTGTGGAACGGTAATCTTCGTGACGGCCATCGTGTGATCAAGGTTCTGGTCATGGACCTGGAGTGCATCGAGACCGATTACCCAAGCATCAAGGCACTGAGGAAGGCGGCCGGTGAGTTCGAGGTCTACATCCGCAACAACGCCTGGATGATTCCCAACTATGCCGAGCGAAGGCGCTACGGCGAGCGGGTCTCCACCGGGTTCGTGGAAAGCGCCATCAACACGGTTGTCGGCAAGCGCTTTGGCAAACGTCAGCAGATGCGGTGGTCGAAGCCCGGTGCGCATCTTCTCCTTCAGACCCGGACGCGCGCCCTCGACGGTACGCTCAGGGACAAGTTCGAGCAGTGGTATCCAGGACTGAAGACCGGCCACGGCACAGGCAAAGCTGAGCAACTCGCTGCATGATTGCCCCCGGCTTTTTGGCACTCTCCTATACTCGCTCATGACCTGCCCTCCCCTTGTTAGTCTGTATTTGGAGTCTCCCAGCCTCGCAGCATATCCCATGCGAGGTCCGGGCAGGTCAATCCATAATGTCTTTTGGTGCTTCCCAAAAACCGCGAGAGCACCCAGAACTGTGGGGCAGCTCCAGATCCGTGTGAGTAAGAAAAGTTCGAGTCAGGGGCCTCGACACTAAAGGTATCTGTGACTGAGCAACCGAAACTATCCGGCCCGCTGGCCGATTGCCCCACGGTTTTTGGTGCTTCCGAAACTTACCGGTTCCATTCTGACCCCTCTCGTTGGGTTGCAGGTGGCCTTTCAGATAACCCTGGAATCAGATCCCTGTTATCATGCCAGGCGCAGGGCTAAGGCTCCCCTCAACTGACCACGATTACTCCAGTTGTCAATTGGCAGAAACTAGCGAAGTGCCAACCCGGGCATTGACATTGAACCTGTGCCGAAGTGTTTTGGAGAGGATTTCACCGATTGAAAATGTCCGTGTCTGACGAGTAAGGACTTTACCAAAAGGATCCAATATCTCAATTTCCATTTCATAATTTCCTGCCACAAAGAAAAGAACCTTCGAGAGATCTTCTACGGCCACTTCGGCAAGCCAAGTGGCAATTTTCTCATTATCCCAAGGATCCCTTTCAGCTGGAATTTCACTTTCATCTCTTGTGCTCGGCAGAAAGGTTGCTCTCACCTGCTGTTGCATCTTCGTGATTTCGTCTTTCTTATCTGGAATTAACTCGCTGAGCACGTCAAACCAAGCATCGTACCGGTCGATTGCCGTCGGTATATAATCGTCAATCGTAACAAGAGTATCGACGTTGGTAACGTTCCCTCCCTGAACGACAAGAGGGAATTTTTGGAAAGAGACGGGCGTCAATCTATGGTTCATACTCGTCTCTCGATTTGTAATAGTGACCGACACCGAATCGACAACTATGATTTTTGTGCGTGGCCCATTTGCCGTCAGCGCAAAGTACATCTGGACGTCTGGTACGCCTCCTGGTGTATTCGAAATGAAAGCATCCCGTAATACAGCTATTTCAAGTCTGATGGGCGAGAAAAATTCAAGGTAAATCGGCACACCGGCCGCCACTATGGCTATTAGGGACAACACAATCGACACCACGTTCAACTTGCGCGTCGCTACCATTGCATTTCCCCTCATGCTTTCCCTCTTCCCGAAATCTCGACATGCAGGCCATGCACAAGCAGTTCCAGCTTTCCCTCAACCGCCGATAGCCGTCCATTGATACCGGATAGGTCACGGAATATTGGTTGCCGACCGTTCAAGTTTGCGTTTTGAAGCAGGGCAATGACACCCAGCGTCTGTCTATTAGGGCCTGAAACACATTGGGGCCAAGACTAATTTGGCAATCCGATGTCAGGACCTTTGCAGTCTGGCCTATCACACGAGATCTGAATTTCAGATTCATCACGTTGCTTGTACGAACGTAACGCAGTGCAACAGGATAATGGATGAAGTGGCGATATTGCTCGTCGCAGACAGAAGTCCCATTGCGACATTGCAAGGGGAATGGCGCGAAATAAACTTCTCGGCTGACCGCACTACCACCAGCAACTGCGAAAGGACCGGCCTCCCTAATGTATTTCATTGTCAACACTCTGTTATCGACAGTGATCTGTTGTTCGGATTGCCAGCGTTGAGAGTATGACGTACCACCGTCGAAGGAAAAGTCAATTTCCTCACTTACGACAGCCGCGTTATAACCCGCTCTGCCAGTATTAACGTACGCCACTCTGGCAGCAATTCGTAGATATTCCTTGTCATCCTGGGGATTCGTATGGAGTACAAGTCCGACTAAGTCAGGCGAATATAAGCTGACTTCGGCCCCTCGAACACAACCTTCCACCTGCATGGTGGCAACCATTAGTGCCACTGCAAGTGTAGCCAGCCCCAGGATGTTAAGCTTGCGTTCTATTTCGAAACCATGCAGCCAGTTAAGACTCTTCATCTGTCGATTCTCGGGTTACACATTGAATCAAGAAGTTTTTGTACGTTTCCCTATCTGACGGTGACATTTTGAAATAGACGGCCACCAGAATCTTACACTGTTCGTTGTTCGGGCCGTTCGACGGGATTTGGATCGGCTGGGTCCAGGAACTGGATCCTGAGTCAGATGTACCAGGGGCTGGCATCCAAGTGCTGTCCACCCACGGGCCAGGAGCTGTGAGAGAATTATCGGCCGTTGGTGGTGGTGGTGCGTTAGGACTCTGTTCACCTGAGGCAATGGAGATCGACAATAGGCAAACAACTGCTGTAACAAGGATTTGCGTCATTATCATGCCCGTGTCTCCTGAATCCATGATTCGTTTTGAGCCGAATCAACTTACTGAATGGTATCACAATGGGGAGAAATTGTGCCCTCTTCCGTGCCGCCATGCGATACTTCGGGTAGCCGAAAGAGGGCACCAAAAACTGTGGGGCAGTTCCAGATCCTTGTGGGCAAGGTAAATTCGAGTCAGGGGCCTTGGCACTGAACGTATCCGGGGCTGAGCAACCGAAGCTATCCGACACGCTGGCCGACTGCCCCACGACGGGACGCAGTGGCGCGTCCTCGGTGACGGGGACATGGTCAGGCTGCCCATAGACTTCGCGGCTGCTGACAAAGAGCAGCCACGGCCGCCACGGGAAGCACCAAGAACCGTGGGGCAGTTCCAGATCTGCCTGGGCAAGAAAACTTCGAGGCACGGAGCTTAGCGCTTGAGGGTATCTGGGACCGAGCAATCGAAGCTACCCGGCGCGCTGGCCGATTGCCCCATGGTTTTTGGTGCTTCCTTTTTTCGCCCTTTTCCGCAACCGACCCGTGGATTGGCATGGGGAAAGAGGGAGTTGAGGATTTGTCTCGTTTTTGGCGTGGTGAGGGGCCAAAAAAGCCATTTTGCGCCATCCGGTGTCCCCGAACCCGTCTCCATTTCATTCATGGCCCCGACATCCGAGCACCCAGGCGCCACGCAGGATCAGCGCCTGGGTGCTTTGGATTCTCCCATGAATTCCGAGGCAATCGAGTCCCAGATACGACGAACCTGATTCGCCTGCCACGTCCCGCCTCGCGGCGCTGCAACCCTACCGCGATTCAGCAGGGCCGCGATCCGACGATAGCCCATGCCCTCGGCCCGCCACTTAACAATCTGGCCGATGACCCAAGCGGCATGCTCGGCCGGCGATCTCGCTGGCGCAAGCGACTTTCTTTGCCTGTCTAGGATGTCTGACACGTAGTAGCGGCCTTTGTGATCGGAGAGTTCGCCCATTGGGACGGGCCCGATGGTACGGGTTACCTCGCAGGTTGCATAATCGACAAAGACGATCAGCAGGTCGTCGGCGTGTTCGAGTGTCGCTTTGGATAATTCGACGTAGGTGCCGGCGTCACTATGGGCGTCGGCCTTTTTCGACTTGACTTGCAGCTTTCGGCCATCGGGAAGGAGCCCATCGAAACCTGCGGTTCCTTTGTCCGCCTTGACCATGCCCAGCTCTTCTTCGGCCCAGATTTCGGCGGCCGCCGTCACGGTCGAGCCATCGTATTCGCGCAATAGACGATGCGCCGCAACGAGCAGATCACGCCTGCTCATTTCTGTAGCGTTGTACGTGCATCCCATGATGTGGCTCGCTGCAACTGGGTATCCGATAGCAACGGAACAGTGTCCTGACGAAGTTATGCAAACATCCAGGCAGCTTATTCGGCCTCGATTCCGGTACGCTCTTCGAGACGCGTTATCCGCCTCTCGAAGACGCGCAGCGCCTCGAACAACTGATCGAAGCGGCGGTTGTTCTCTGCCTGCATGGTGTCGAGCCGCCGGTTGTTGTCGTCGAAACGGCGATTCATCTCGTCGAAACGACGATTCATCTCCGCCTGTATGGTGTCGAATCGGCGGTTATTCTCTACCTGCATGGCGTCGATACGGCCGCTGATCTGGGTGAACATCATGACGATCGCCACCAGCAGACCCATCACGGCTGACCAGAACTCAATCCGCGTCATGCTGTCCCCTCTCAATCACGCCCGAAGCCGAGCGGCGGCTCCAGCGTTTCCAGGTCCCCGAGATCGTACTCGCAGACGGCCTCCAGCTTCTCGGCCAGCGCGGACTCCTGGAGACCCTCGGGGAGGTTCTCAAGCCAGTCTTGATACTCGGCCTGCAAATCAACGAGCGCCTGGACGGCATCGCGTCAGCGCTGCGGACGGCTGCGGCGATCCTGCGGGCCCCGGTAGTGAATGCGCGGCTGATGTTCCTTGCGGCGCTCGCGGAAGCGTCTTTGTCTCTCGGCGTTGCTGAGTCCCATACGGTACCTATATACCGTTACGTAACGGGGCGTCAAACGGCTCCTTGGGAGCCCCTCCCCGGTGACGCTCGTTCGCCTGCGACCGGTCCGCATCTTCGCCCTTGAGTGCCCGCTTTCGAAGCAATCTGCACAATCCGAACAGGCACTGATTTTTGGGTACGGGCTGCAACCGGCTTTCCCCTCTGCCGGTGTGGAAAACAACGAGTGACCGGCGGACGATCAGGCTCGTGCACAGACCGCCGCACGGTCACGAGTTTGGTGCTTCCGATATCTGTGTGGGTAAGGGAAGTCCGAGACATGGGCTTTGGTATTGGAGGTGCCTGAGACTGAGCAATCGAAGCTACCCGGCGCGCTGGCCGATTGCCCCACATCTTTGGTGCTCTCCAATAATGCTCTCTATGTAGCGCGTCACGACGTTCCCCTACGCACCCGCCTGCAACCGCTCGACAAGGGCGGCGTGCTCAGGCGTGCCGACGCCCGCCTGCAGTGCGGCCAGGACTCCAGCGACGTCCCCAGTCAGCAGCATCTCGACGGCGAGGCGCAAGCCGGGAAAGATTTGGCTGTAAATCAGTCCGGACGCGTCCGGCATCAGTGGCCTGTAGGCATCGTCTGCCAGCACAAACCAATCGAATTGTTTCTCGTATACCCGCCAAACCAGATATTCCCGAACACCATTGCGACGGTAGGCGTGCATCTTGTCATGCAAATCATGGCTCGCGCTGCTGGCAGCAATTTCAACGATCAACTCCGGCGAGCCTTCAACGTAATCGTCCGCACTCAGGCGAGAACGCCCACCCGCTTCCGGCTCGATGCGTAGCAGCGCGTCCGGTTGCGGCTCGTTGTCCAGATCGAGGCGAATCGTGGCGTTATCCGCGGCTTGTACCCCCGGCGTAAAAGCGCAGTAGGTCACCAGCCAAGCCAGAACGACACCGTGAGGTTGGGCGTGCGCGGCAAAATGTACGGGCGACGGCATATAGACCACCCCCTCGATCAATTCGGCTTTCTTGACGCCCGGCCAGGCGGCATACCGTCGTTCAAATTCTTGCCGAGTGAGGCGATCCCCATTTGCCAGCGGATACGGGCGAACGTCAGACAGATGACCGGACGTGCTTGTGGAAGTGGAAGAATCTGTCGGAACGTGCCGGGCAGCCACTGTACACCTCCAGTGTGAAACGATTCCCTTCTTTGCCTTGTATCACGAGACGACAGCGGCCGCCGTGAAAACAGAATGCTGAACCCAAAGCGTCATTTCGCGCCTGAACCGCACTGTTGGTATTCACCATGGTGTCCGCCTGGCGCGCATTCCTGCACCTCGGTCACGGTAGATCGTTGCAACGATTTGTCAAGACGCTTCAGCGGACAGAAGTGGCGTTCACAAGGAAGTGGGTGACGTACGTGTGGACTTGCCGGGAGGGATTTCGGGTCGGTTGAGACCGGCGCTTGCAGCGCAGCACGCGGTGCGGGATATGCAGGAATGGCTTGGTCGGTGTTCCCGGACGAGGGTCCCGGCCGGAGCCGCCTGCTCGGCTCCACAGCTTGGCCCAGTTACAACGTAGCTGTCACTGAGTGCCAAATTGCCGATGACAGCCTGTCTCACTTCTCCCACATTCCCTCGAACCTGACGCCGGCAACCCGCGTGTAGTGAACCGTGTGTTTGGGGTCGCGGTGCCCGAGGTAATCCTGGATCAGCCTCAGGTCGTAGCCCTGATTCGCCAGGAAAAATCCGCACGAATGTCGCAGCTGGTGAGGATGAAGCGCACCGAGTCCGGCCCGCCCTGCAGCGGCGCGAATGAGGTAGTTGACGGACTGCCGGGTCATCGGCTGCCCGCGTTCCGACACGAACAGCCACGGCAAGGCGTCGCGGCGTGTGTGCAGGTAGCGCTTGATCGCCCGCAGTTCGTCGCCGGCGATGGGGTGTTCGACGGACAGGCCGTTCTTGAGCCTTCGAATCCACACCCGGGCGCGCTTCAGGTTCAGGTCCTGGCGCCGCATGCGGACGGCTTCGCTGACGCGCAGGCCGTGGCGAAACATCATGAGCAGGAGCACGTAATCCCGCACGCCGTGGCGACCCTTCTTGCTTGCTTCAAGGAGCCCGTCCATTTCGCCGTCGCTCAGGAAGTTGCGGGCGCGTTCATGCCCGTCCGTCAGCCGGACATCTTCACTTTTTACATTTCGCCCGTTGGGCGCCATGCTCCAGCTCCTCTCCGACCCGCGTGGCAGCTTGTCCTGTCGTTCATAACTCTTGACAAAAGACGCTTTAGGTAAAGAAACCCGAAGGCAGCGTATCAGGCGGCCGCCGGCCATTCAATGGGCAGGCGTTCTTCCATGTCCAGGTCAAAGAGGCCGTAGGGATTGATGTGATGCCAGATCAGCGCCGACAGGGCGCGGAAGTCCTCCGGCGCCATCTTGTCGAAGTAGGACGGGGACGCCAGCACCTGCTGGATCATCAGCGTGTTGATGTACACCAGGCAGGCCTGCAGGAGGTGCAGCGACAGCACCGCGATCTCCTGGTCCTCAAGGCGGTTCGTGGCGATTTCTCCCCCCTTGCCGTAGAAGATGAAGCCGTTGGCGCTGTTCCAGTTCTCGACCACGTTGAGCCCTTCGTTGATGGCCTGCCGGAGAGGCTCGGAATCCAGGTAGCGGCAAAGAAAGATGGTCTTGACCGCCTTGCCCAGCTCGGCCAGGGCGCGGTACGTGGGGTGCTTGAGGTTGTTGCGGGTAAAGCGCCGCAGGATCTCTTCGGGCTCGGCAGTCCCGAGGCGCAGCGCCGTGGTGAACTTGACCATCTCGTCGTACTGCTGACGGATCAGTTCCCACTGGATCGGGCGCGTCAGTATGGGTTGCAGGTTCGCGTAGTCGCCGGCCCGGCCCCTGACCGGACGATAAAGCTTCTGGGAGGCGATGGCCTTGAGCCGCGGCAGGAGGTCAAAGCCCAGGAGGTGGCAGAAGGCGAAGCCGACCTCGCTCTGGCCGTGGCTGTCGACGTACTGCTCCTCCACTTTCATCTCGGTGCAGTGGCGCAGGACCCCCTCGATCATCGAGGCGACCTCGGAAGCCGAGCAGCGCTTGAGCTGCGAGTAGATGCAGGCGGATTTCTTCTCCACGTGCCAGTAGATCATGACCCCGCGGCCACCATGGCGGATGTGCCACTCGGTCATCAGATTCTGGTCCCAGGCGCCGAACTTCTTGCTGTCGGCCGCACACGCCGTCGTGCCCTCGCCCCAGACGTGGCTCAGGCGCGACGCCAGCGTGGCGTTCACCACACGCCGGATGGCCTCGCGCAAGGCATCCTTTTCAATGAATCGGTGCCGCGTGTAAAGGAGTTCCCGGTAGGTAAGGCCGCCGCGACCTGGCACCATGCGCTTGAGGCCCATGTTGGTACCGAGACCGTAGAGGCAAAGCAGGAGACGGTATTGCAGATCCTCGCGGCCCAGGATTTCCCGGGTGCCCAGGCTCTTGAACGCACCTGTGAAGCCCACCCTGAGGTCGGTTTCCTTGAGCACGTCGAGCAGGCTGGTCATGGACCAGCGGCGTTCCATCTCGGCCTTCAGACGCTGCAACTGCGTCGGCTCTGCCTGGGCTTCGAGCGGAGTCAACACAGTGCGATTCTTGCCGTACTCACGGAACCGGACCTTCGGGTTGGCCGGCAGGCCCGCATCGAACCGGCCCAGCGCCTGCTCCATCGCCCGCTGCAAGTCACAGGTGAACCGTGCCGCGTCCATGGGCTGCTTCAACGCTGCGTAGTAATCATTGCGCCTGGCGCTGAAATCCGCCGGCAGATCGTCGTCGGGGTGACGGAAGCGGTCGGCCCCCTCGACCCAGATCTCCTTGCACCTGAGGCGCTCGCGAAGCGCCTGAAGCACGCAGATCTCGTAGTTGATGCGGTTGATGCGCTGGGTCCCTCGAGGCGTCTCTTCGATGAGAATCTCCTGCATCTGGGGACGGACGACGTTGTCGATGGGCACCTCGTCGCAGGAAACGAACTGCTGCCGACTCTGACGGTGGGCCTGAAGCCAGGCCAGGGCCTCGGTGACGGGCCGGTGCGCCACGTTGTCGGAGCGAAACGTCAGCGTCTCCAGCAAAAGGGGCAGCATCTGGCGATAATGATGGCTGTAGGAGCTGCGAAGCACGGTGTGGACGCGCCGCTTATACGTCGGACCCTTGGCGTGGTATTCCCTGGCGAGGGCCTGCAAGATGTGTTCGCCGACGACCGGGAAGAGCACCTCGCTGACCACTCCCTGCGGCTGCTTCACGGCGGCCTCGGCAAGGCGAAACAGGATCAGGTTCTTGCCATGGACCTCCTCGAGGCCGTCGATGATCTCCGTTACCACCCTGCGCTCCGCCTTGGCCGAAACGCGGTGGACGATCTGGATCAAGAGCTCGATCAAGCCATCGATGATGGCCCGGCGCCGCTGCCAGCAAAAGGCGGCGAGAAGCGTGTGGCGTATGGGCTCGGGATGGCGACGGAGCTGGTCGATCGATTCGGTGGATGCCCGCAGGCGGTAACGCTCCAGAATCTTCGGCGACACCCCGCTGAACAGGTCGTCCGGCAGCTGCACGTCGCGGATGCGCCCGAGCTTGGCGATCTCTTCGCGCAGACTGGCGAGGCCTGCACGACGCGGATCGGCCTTGAGCCGACTGAGGGTAACGTGGTCCGATGACTCCTCGCCTTGGGCTCCCGGCCCCTCGACCAGAGAGGAATCCAGCAAGGCATCAAGACGCTGCCTGGTAGAACCCGGGAGCTGGCCGTGTATGGCGGCAAAGAAGGATGTCTCGAAACTGCGGACCGCCGCACCGACAACCCGGTCGATACGGTCACTGCTCGGCGGTTCGATCCGGTGCTCGCGGCACCAATCGAGCACGGCCGACCTCAGATGGCGGGGGTCCTGATCCTCCGGCACGACCTCCCGGCTGAGCCAGCGCCGGATGGGCTCCATGTCATCGACGGTCGCTTGCCTGAAGCCGAGGAAGGCGCGAAGCTGCTCGCGGTCGCGGCTGCCGCTGCGGCCTTTGAGCGGGTAGTCGAACCAGACGGCGGGCAGCACCTCAAGCTGTTCGGCTACGTAACCGACAGCAGGCATCGGCACTTCCTTGTGGTAGTGCGGGAAGCGGCCTTCGACCTGGAAAAACTTCAGCAGCACGGCAAGTCCCAATCGGCCCTGCTGTGTGCGCTGATCCGAAAGCTGCTTCTCGTCGTCACTGAGGGTCCAGGATTCAGCGAGTTCACGGGTGCTCCAGCATTGTTTCATCCGTCTCGGCCTCCGCAAAGGGGATCAGAATCGAGTCGGATGAACTATAGCGGGAGTGAATTTGGCACTCAGTGACAGCTACGTTGTAACTGGGCCGGCTCGCATGTTCGACAGAATCCTTGCAGTGCATTTTTACACGTTTCGGGCTACTACCTTTTCGAGGACATGTCTGAGGCTGCCCCAGCTCTGCCTCTCGCCCTGCTCGCCAAGACGCCTGCGGATGGTCTGTACCAGCTGGTAGGCGATGACGGTGATAAACAGGTGACCGTCAGAGCGCTTCGCGGTGAGGAGACAGCGATGTCACCTCCTTACCCAACCAATGTACGGTCGAAGGTAGCACCCGTTTCAGATCGTGAGGCGGGACTGTAGCTTTACTCAGGTTCGTTATCGAGGACTGCTCAAGAACACCCATCGGGTTCGCGTCACATATGCCTTGGTGCATCTGTTCGCGGTGAGGAAGGGGCCTCTGAAATCGGCGTTGGCAATGCGGTAGTGCGCCCAGTCGACGGAAATAAACTCGAAAGCATCTTCCATCGCCAACCCACAGCCGGGTTCGGCCTTGGAAGTCACCCGTGTGGAACAGTTCCCGCCTGAATTCAACCGTTTATCAGCCATTGCTTAATCGTGCCGCCGGCGCGATAGGGCACTCGAAGATTGTAGACAACTGCCCGCAGTATAGCCCCTGATTTACGGCAGCTCGAAGACCCAGATCACGCCACCTTGCGGCACGTGTTCCGCGTAACCCGGAATCTCGCGCCGCAGGATGTCCTGCTTGCGTTCGGCATCAACACCCCAGCCGGACACGACGGCAACATACTGCTTGCCGTTCAGAGAATAGGTGCTCGGGGGAGCGCCGATACCCGAGTTGGTGGGGTACTCCCACAGCACCGAGCCGTCAGTCGCGTCATAGGCGCGGAACATGCGGTCGTTGGTGCCGCCGGCAAACAGCAGGCCGCCTGCGGTGGACAGGATCGGACCCCAGTTGTGGTGCTTGAAGGTGTGCTTCCACACCTCGTTCTTGTTGCCAACGTCCCAGGCCTGGATTTCGCCGACGTGCTCCCAGCCTTCACGCAGGTAGAAGCCTTCGACCAGGTCCGGGATGTCCACGCCGAGCCACAGCTCGCCGGCAACGTACTGCGACTCATCGCCGGCCATCGTGCTGCAGAGGTTCTCGTTGGCCGGGATGTAGAGCAGGCCGGTGCCCGGACTGTAGGACACGTACGGCCAGTCCTTGCCGCCCCACAGGGAGGGGCAGAACGGCGCCATCACGTTCGTCTTCGGCCAGTGGGCATCGTCATAGGTGAAGCGCCCGGTCTCCGGATCGATGGCGGTGACCACGTCGCTGTACACGTAGTTCCACGCATCCACGAAGCCGATCGGGCCTTCCGGCGAGGGTTCCAACACGAAGATGTGGCCGTTACGCGCCACGTTCACGAGGGCCTTGAAGGTGCGGCCGCCGTAGGTGAGGTAGGTCAGGACCGGCGGGGAAACCTCATCCCAGTCCCAGGAATCGTTCCAGTGGTACTGGTGATGGCCGACGATCTGGCCGCTTTCGAGGTTCAGGGCGATAACGGAGGTGGTGTACAGGTTGTCCAGGCCGCCGCGCCGGTCGCCTGCCCACGGTGCGCCGTTGCCAACGCCCCAGTACACGATGCCGGTTTCGCTGTCGAAGATGCCGGTGACCCAGGTGGAGCCGCCGCCGGTCTGCCAGGAGTCGGGTGTCCACGTCTCGTGGCCCGGCTCGCCAGGGCCGGGAACCGTGTAGCTCCGCCACGCCTGGGAGCCGTCCTCGGCGTTGTAGGCCGCCACGTAACCGCGGATGCCGAACTCGCCGCCGGACACGCCAACGAGCACCTTGCCCTGCGCCGTAAGGGGCGCCAGGGTCATGTAGTAGCCCTTCTGGTAGTCATCGACCGCCACTTCCCAGCTCACCGCACCGGACTTGGCATCGAGAGCAACGAGGAAGCAATCCGTGGTGGCTATGAACAACTGGTCGCCGTACAGGCCGGGACCGCGGTTGGTCGGGTGAATCTCAACCAGATCCTCGGGCTTTTCGCGACGGTAGCGCCAGACCTCCGTGCCCGTCGCCGCATCCAGGGCGATGACCTGGTTGCTCGGCGTGGTCACGAACATGATGCCGTCATTGACGATCGGCGGCGCCTGGTGGCCTTCCACCACGCCGGTCGAGAACAGCCACGCCGGCCGCAGGTTGGCTACGTTGCCGGTGTTGATCTGATCCAGAGAGCTGTTCATCCAGCCCTGGTAGTTGCCGCGAATCTGCAGCCAGTTGTGCGGCTCCGGGTAGTTCAGGCGCTCGTCCGTCACGCTGCTGTACTCCGCAATCGGATCCGGGGTCGGAGTCGGCGGAATTTCACCCGTCGGGGCCGGCGGAATATCCTCTTCTGTGCCTTGTGCCATGATAACTGGAGCGTCCCCGGATGCCTCGGCAATGATTCTGCGTATCGTTTCCGGAACCCGTGAATCGGAAATTAATGACGGCCCATAACTCCCAAAGTCGTCATCGTACCGTCCGAGTACTCTTGCCGCCTTAACCCGTACGTCAGTCTCGACATTGGCATTGAACAGAATCGTTTCACGAATCTGCGCCTGATACTCCGGATTGGCACCCAGATAGGCAATAGCAGTTACATTGGCGTCAAAGGAATCTACTTGGAGATACGGCTCAATGTATCTGGCTCCGATAGCCGCATCGGCCAAGCCAAAGTAATTGATCGCCTCGACCGGAGAATAAATTCCCCTTTTAGCGGCCGAGTCTATTTGGTCAAGGGCGTCCCGGTCACCTAGGCCAGAAAGAACTCTGGCCGCAATGTCACGGACCGCAGCGGTATCGTCGACAAGCACTGATCTCAGTACCGCCTTTACTGCTTCCACCTGTCGTATGACCACTACCATATGGGGCGTTGGATTCGTCCCCATACTGTGATCAGTCATCACAATCGAATCGGCCAATAACCGTGCGCTGTCGACCGCGATCGCATCATCCGTATTGGAGATCAGCTCAACTGCGAGGTTTAGTGCCGCATCTGGGTAGTTATTGGCCAGCAGCTCGAAAGCGGCCCGCTGGTTGCCTGTGTCCCCATTTCTCACACGATTCGCCAGATCTCTAATTGCGCCGCTGTTTGCGTCATAAAAAGCAGCTTCTTCAGAGCCTGGCTCGGGTGTAAATGGACCTGTTGGAAGCTGCGAATTTACGTTCAAAACACAAAATAACGACGTCACAAAAATGATGAACAGCGTCAGCTTCATTGGACCATCCCCTGTTGAACCATGACTTGACCAACGGTTACTTATTGGAACTTGATTTGGTCGTAACAGACGCCGATTCCAGTTCCAACTCCACGTGTATCCAAATAGTCGATCATATCCCCCGGTGTCGGTCGATTTGTCTCTCCGCCCACTCCTGGACCGAGTGGCATATCGAATTTCATCTCCGGCCAATCATCCAAACTGTCATCATTATTCTGCCTGCCAGACAGGCCTCCCCACGGCCACATTAAATCTTCGGCGTACGAGCCTTTTCTGTAGGGAATGCCCGGTCTATTTTCTTCCGGGCCAGGGTACGCTCCCTGAGCGTGATAGGCATCCGAGTGATTGGGATCAAATCGTACCTTTGCATCTTTTTTTTGCCACACTGCCCAAGCGCGGTCGACATTGGCATGCAGCAAGAAAAAAAGTGGGTCTGCCGGTGAATCTCGTCTAACCAAAACGCCGCCTATTTCCCAATGGGCACCATTGTGGTATCGAGATTCGATAGCGCTGTTAGCAGATTGGTACACGGACCTTCTGCTCAATGCGCCATTCGTGAGGAGCAAATCATCCAACCGATCGTGAGGTACTACTGCATCCGTTCCATTGGAACCCCGAGTCAGCGGGCCGTTGCCAACTTGCCACCCACTTATAGGGTTACCCTCTGAGAATTCCACTATAAAGCCACCTGAATCAGATGAATCTCCAGACACCGCCCCCATGAAGTCTGGTGTGAAAATCGCGGTTCGATTTTGATCTTCTGCGGATGGGTCATCCCGATCAAAACGCCAATAGGGCACCGTGACGGAAGCGTCAAATGCTTGTAGTTCTCGCTCAATACTCAAGAGAAAGGCACGGTGCCAAGCTAAGAACAAAGGCAGGAGCCGAGGACTACGACCACGGTGGATTCCGGCTAAAAACCCGCGGTCATGGGCCTGAACATATTTGTCGTACTTCGACGCCAACATTCCATTCTCAAGATCATGGAGATACTCCAATGCCTTTAAAAATCGATCAATCTCTTCCGAGCTTAGCGTCGTCGCGTCTTTACGCACCCTCACCATTACTGGAATTGCCGCGACTTCAAGACTCTGCTCACCACGAGTGACAACAATTTCAGTGTCCTTCAGTTCAGTTGATGCTCTACTTCCGGCTACCCAAAAGGGGGTCCAGTTTCCACCAGCTTGAACCAATAGTTCTACTGACGGCATCGGATCAAAAGTGGACGCTGTTGGCCGGCTGCCTTTGTTTTCCTGAAATACTACCTTGCCTCCGTTCTCATCAGTTTGACTGCGATTGCTAATCGTTACTGTAACGGGTTCAGTGCCGCCAACCATTCGAATCCTTGCAGGCGTGGGAGCCCAACAGAAGTAATCATCATCTGGGGTTGACGTGTCATTAATTTCAATTTCAAAACGGATCTCTCGAATGTCCCCGTCAGCCTGTGCCGCCTGGATTCGATCCGAAGCTATTCCAGCACTAGCGACAATCAACGCACCAATTAAAACACAATTCCACCGGATCAAGGTAATCCTTCTAAACTGGCTCACAAATGTACTAACCGCACACTTCATTAAGAAATTCCTCCCAAGGATCAATGTCCGAACAACCCCATCGGATCGTCGCCGTCTACGTAACCCTAGAGTTCCTTAGCTCGACTTTGTACAACTTCAACGGGTGTCAGTGCGTATAACAGACTGATTGTAGCAAGCACTGCAGCGACAGACGGGGAATTTCCACGCACTCGGTGCTGGACGGAGACGTTGAAAAATGCTCAGCTGTATGGACGCCTCCCCGGACGCAAGTACCGATTTCGGTGTGACGGGCAGACAGATTGCAGTTCTGTATTCGGCCTTTGGTGCGGTGCATTTTGCCCGCTGGCCCTGATGGAATCTGCCGATCCGCGCCTCATTCCTCCCGTGAGCTTCTCGCTCTGCCGAGCATTCAGGCTTGGCGGATCGCGGTCTGACCTGGGTGCCATCACTCCTTGTCGTACCTTGCGCAACCTTTCAGCGGCCACCTCCTGATTACTGTTTTGGTTTGTGTTTCCGTCAGTCAGCGCCTTTAGGCCGGCTGGCTGACGAAGTTCGCCTGGTACTCCCGGTTGTGGGCCAACAACGCCCAGATCGTGCGTGCCGTCTTGTTGGCCAGCGCAACGATCACTACGTTGCGAGGCCGCCGCGTGGCCAGTCGTACAGCCCATTCGGGCGGCGACTTCGCTTTGGTCAGAACGGCACGAGCACCGTGAATCAGAAGAGTTCGTAGATACCTGTCTCCGCGTTTGGAGATGCCGAGCAGTCGAACGCGGCCTCCAGTGCCCATGTGACGAGGCACCAGGCCGAGCCAGGCAGAGCAAACTCGCGACCTGACCTGAAGGCGGCGGGATCGCCCATAGCGGACACGACTGCCGTTGCCGTCAGCACGCCGACGCCAGGAATCTCCGCGACCCGCTGGCTGGAGGGATCGCTGCGGTGCCACAGCTTGATCCGGCCTTCGATATCGCCGATCTCCCGGTCAAGCTGGATGACGCGCGCCCACTGCTCGCGCAGGGTCTCCACGACCATCGCCGGCAGCCGTTCGGCCACTTGCTCCAGGGCCGCAGCTATCCCCCGGTTTATGCCAGCCCGGCTTTGCGGCATAACCTCCCCGTATTCGGTCAGCAGGCCTCGCAGGCCGTTGATCTGGGCGGTACGAAACTTCACCAGCTGCTGACGCATGCGGTGCATTGCCAGCACCGCCTGTTGCTCTTCGCTCTTGATTGCAACCATCTTGGCGCCCGGCTGCTGCGCCGCCGTCCAGATTGCCCGCGCGTCGTGCGCATCGTTCTTGTTGCCGGCCAGGAAGGGGCGAACTGCCTTCGCCGGCAACAGCCAAGGTTCGTGTCCCAGTTCTCGCAGTCGTCGGGCCCAATGCTGCGAACCTCCGCACGCCTCCATCGCAACAACGCAGGATAGGCGATTGGCGAAGTGCTCGAGGAACTTCCGTCGCGTCAGTTTCATACCCACGATCTCACCCGTCTCCACGTCAACCCAGTGCAACTGGAACACGCGCTTTGCCGTATCCACACCAACGACGGTTCTGTTACTCTTCATCCTGTTGGACCCTCCGGTTCGCCCGTGAAGCGCTTGCCCTTGACCACTTGGCACTCTGATGCCGTTGGACCGCGAGGGTCCAACCCTGGCTATCGAACATCAAAGGCTAGGAGGCGTCCATACCATTCCTCCTCCCAAAAATGGCAGCGCACCGCTGCCAAGGCATCGCTGAACGTCGCCTGCTGCTTGTCGTACCAGGCAAACCGGCGTACCGGTAGGCCGCCGGCCCGGTACAGGCGGTATGCCAACAGCGCCACGATGGAATACAGGCCCAGCAGGCACGGCGCGGTTCGCTCGGTCGCCAGGTCCGACCACTGCCGCTGCGTCTCGAAGCCCAGATGGGCTCGGCTTTCCTCGAAGGTCGTCTCAATGCTCCAGCGCTGAACGTATGCCGACACGATGTCTGCGGCCCGGTCGTCCGGGCACGTCGAGAAGAAGGCCCGCGGCGGCTGGTCGTGGCGACGTACCAGGACCCAGCGGATCGGCAGCGGTGGCTGGCCGTGGCGATACCACAGGGCTGTGTCGCTGCACATCTGTATCTCCTGCACGCGGCCACCTTGCCAGCGTACGGACAGGGATTTCCACGGGGTCGCCTTGTCCTTGAGGCGCTCTGACAGGCTGGGCAGGCGCCTGCCCTTGAGACGCGGGCGCCCCAGGGTGCCCGGCTGGCGCTTGGGCGGCGCGTCATGGAGCACCGCATCCAGGCGCAAGGGGGCAATCAGGCGTACCGCACATTGCCTGCAGGCGTGCGCCAGTTCAACGACGCTGTAGGCCTGATCGCCCAGCACGGTGATGGCGGCGTGCGGTAGCCAGCGCCTTGTCACCCGGATCATCTGGCGTGCCCACTGGGCAGTCGTCTTGTGCTTCAGCCCCAGGTGCTCGCTGACCCTTGGTGTGGGCGCCGGCAGGCTCAGGACGGGCAGCGCCCAGCAGCGGCGGTTCCAGGGTGGCGTGATGACCAGAGCCAAGACGATCCAGCGTAGCCCGCTGGTGGTCACGGCGTGCTGACGGCTTGATGCCAGCGCGTCGCGATAGTGGCCACGCTTTTTGAGGCGGGGTCCCCAGCGCCGCTCCAGGGTTTCATCGATGACGAAGGTCAGCGTGCCGCCAAGTGTGCCGAAGGTCTGCACCAGCAGAGTCAGCAGGCATCGACTGCCCTTGAGGGCGGACCAACGCGCACGGTTGAGCACGTGATGATAGAGGCTGAACGACGATGTATTGCCTTGCCCGGCGTGTCGCAGGGCGGCCGTGACGGTGCGCCGTCCGCGGGCCAGCAGGGTTCCGACAATCAGGCGTTGGACTTTACGCCAGGTGGGTGCGCTGAAGAGGCTTTGAAAGGGTGCCAGGACGGTGCTACTGTGGGCTGAAGGGGGCATCGCTGACCTCGCTGCAAGATGGTTGGCGTCGAACCTGCCATCCTACAACAGGGAGTCGGTGCCCCTGGATACCCCCTCATTTTGTACAAAGTCGAGATCACACAAAGTCCGACAGGCTGCTAGCGCGTCCCGATGGGGAACGGCGGAGCAAACGAGGAGGCGCGGTGACGATGAAGGACGGCTTTCCGCAGCGGCTGACGGTGATAGGCGAGCGGGAGCGGGGGGACCACTGGTACCTGCGGCGGACGGACGTGTGCCGCTACCTGGGCAGGTATGCGCCGGGGAAGGGTCTTGACTACAGCGCCACGAACCGCCTGATTCTCGACTTCAAGATGGCGGTGCCACGGGGCGGCCCGGTGGACTTGCCGGTCAAGGAGAAGGCGATCGCGGCCGTGGCGGCGGCACTGCGGCGGGCGCTGGACGCGAGCGCGCTGGGGCGGGCGGTGTTCGTGCCGGTACCGCCGTCGAAGACGAAGGACGATGACGGGTACGACGACCGGCTGGTGCGCATGCTGCGGGCGGTGCGGCCGGAACGGCCGCTGGACGTGCGAGAGCTGATCGTGCAGACGCGCAGCGTGGAGCCGTCGTACCGGCGGGCGGCGCGGCTGCGGCCGTGGGAGATCGAGGAGTTGTACTGCATCGACGAGGCGGTGGGGGCGCCGGAAGCGGGGCTGGTGATCGTGGTGGACGACCTGCTTACCTCGGGAGCGCACTTCCGGGCGGCACAACAGGTGCTGTGGCGGCGTTTTCCCGACATCGACGTGGCGGGGCTGTTCCTGGCGCGGCGGGAGCCGGGGAAGGCGCCGGCGGGGACGGATGCCGTCGTCGTGGCGCCGGCGGAGGGAGACGGACGGGCGCAGCGGGAAGGCGGCGGCGATGGTCCGAAGGCTGGCGGCGAGGGTTGCAGCGGTGCGAGCGGGTCACAGCGGCGTGCCGGGGAACGCAAGGATGGGCCGGGCGTGACGGAGGGAGATGCGGCGATGAAAATCGTGTCGATAATCAACTACAAGGGCGGGGTCGGCAAGACGACGTTGACCGCCAACCTGGCGGCGGAACTCGCATACGGGGGCAAGCGCATTCTGGTCGTGGACATGGACGCGCAGTGCAGCCTGACGTTTTCGTTCGTGACACCGGATTACTGGGAATCAGAACTGGGCGGCGGGGGCGACGGGGAGAATGACGACCGCACGATCAAACGCTGGTTCGAGGGCATCGTGGACGACGAAGGCGAGGTCGCGGCGCTCGACGAGCTGGTGCTGAAGGACCTGAAGGCGGGCGGACACCTGGGAGACAAGGGCGGCTGCCTGCACCTGATCCCGTCGCACCTGGGCCTGATCAACATCGACCTGGAGCTGGCCTACCTGCTGAGCGGGGCGCCGCCGACCCGGCTGCCGCGCCGGCGGGCGCGGGTATACGGGCAACTGCGGAGCCACCTGAACGCTTACGCCAAGGAAGCCGGCTACGATTACGTGCTGATCGACTGCCCGCCGAATTTCAACATCGTGACGAAAAACGCCATCGTGGCCAGCGACCAGATCGTGATCCCCGCCAAGCCGGATTACCTGTCGACCCTGGGGATCGACTACCTGCTGCGCAGCCTGCGGACGCTCGTGGAGGAGTTCAACTCGGATTCGCCATCGGTGGAGATCAATCCCAAAATCCTGGGGGTCGTCTTCACGATGATCCAGATGATGAACGGACGGCCGATCGGGGTGCAACGGCAGTACATGCAAGGGAACGCGGTTCCGGTGCCGATCTTCGAGAAGACGGTGCGGGACAACAAGACGATGTTCGGGGACGCGCCGGAGGACGGGATTCCGGTGGTGCTGGAGCGTCCGGTTCCCAAAACGTACGGGGGCATCGTGTGGGAGATGAAAAAACTGGCGACGGAATTCCTGAGGCGGTCGGGAGGGTGAGTATGGACGCTCGGTTGGCGGTTGCGACCCAGGTGCTTGTGCAGGTTATCAAGGCGCTGCAGGAACTGTCGGACGAGGACTTCGACGGGCTGACGCGGGGCGAGTTAGAGGCATCAGTGTCGTTCGTGCGGCAGGCGGCACCGAAGCGGGAGGAGCGGCGGGAGGAGGAGGCGCCGGTTGCCGCTGGCTGTGAAGGGGTGTTCGGGGAGGTACGGGCGAGGCTAGCGGCGGCCGGCAGCCGGGAGGAGGGACAGCAGATCGTGGAGGAGGCATTCGCGGGCAAGGAGCAACTGTTTGCGTTTGCCAAGTGGCTGGACCTGCCGGTGCAGCGCAACGATGCAGCGAAGCGCATACGCGAGAAGGTGGTGACGCACACGGTGGGACGGCGGCTGAGCGGCGAAGCGGTGCGGGGCGGCACAGGCGGGAGCGGTTCCCGGGAAGGGAGTTGATGCGGTGGACGGATCATGGTGCTGGCCAAGGTACTGAGCAGCACCCTGCTGGGGGTGGAGGCTCACGCGGTCGAGGTGGAAGTGGATATCGCCCACGGCCTGCCGGTGTTTACGACAGTGGGGTTGCCCGACGCCGCGGTACGCGAGAGCCGCGACCGGGTGAAGGCAGCGATGGCTAACTGCGGCTTTGCATTCCCGTCGCGGCGCATCACGGTGAACCTGGCGCCGGCGCACCTGCGCAAGGCGGGCACGGCGTTCGACCTGCCGATCGCCTTGGGGGTGCTGCAGGCGGCGGGGCACATCGAGTCCGACATGCTGTCCCGCTACCAGGTGGTGGGTGAGCTGTCACTGGACGGGCGCGTCAAGGCGGTGGCCGGCGCCCTGCCGATGGCGGCCGGGGTGCAGGCCTCGGGGGCGGCGGGCATGGTGGTGCCGCTGGCGAACGCCGTCGAGGCGGCGGTGGTGGACGGCGTGCCGGTGTACGGGGTGGAGAGCCTGGGGCAGGCGGTGGGTTTCTTCAACGGCACGGCGAACCTGCCGCGAACGATGTGCGACGTTGATGCGCTGTTCGAGGAAGAGGCGCGTTATGCCGAGGATCTGGCCGACGTGAAGGGCCAGTTGCACGTCAAGCGTGCCCTGGAAGTCGCCGCCGCGGGCGCCCACAACGTGCTGCTGATCGGCCCGCCGGGCGCAGGCAAGTCACTGATGGCGCGGCGCCTGCCGTCAATCCTGCCGGACATGGAAGCGGCCGAGGCAATCGAGACGTCAAAAATCCACAGCATCGCCGGGCTGCTGCACCGCGACCAGGCGCTGGTGGCGAGGCGTCCGTACAGATCCCCGCACCACTCGACCTCGGACGCAGGGCTGATCGGTGGCGGCACGATTCCGGGGCCGGGCGAGGTGAGCCTCGCCCATAACGGCGTGTTGTTTCTCGATGAACTGCCGGAATTTCGCCGCAGTGTCCTGGAGGTGCTGCGGCAACCGCTGGAGGACGGGCAGGTGACCATCGCCCGCGCCTCGATGGCCCTGACGTTTCCGGCGCGATTCATGCTGGCGGCGGCGATGAACCCCTGCCCGTGCGGCTACAGCACCGACCCGCAGCGCGACTGCCAGTGCACGGCGCAGCAACTGCACCGCTACAGCGGGCGGGTATCCGGCCCGCTGCTGGACCGCATCGACCTGCACATCGAGGTGCCGCCGGTGGAGTACGCCGACCTGGCATCCCGCACCGGTGGCGAGCCCTCGGCGGTGGTGCGGGCGCGGGTGAACACCGCGCGGCAGCGCCAACGAGGACGCTTTGCCGGCAGCGGCGTCCCGCACAACGCGGCGATGGGGGTGCGCACCATCCGGGAGTTCTGCAAGCTGGACGGCGGCGGCGAGCGCCTGCTCGAACAGGCCATGCAGCGCTTCGGCCTCAGCGCCCGCGCCCACGACCGCATCCGCAAGGTGGCGCGCACCATCGCGGACCTGGCGGGTGCGGACGACATCGGCATCGAGCATCTGTCGGAGGCGGTGCAGTACCGGACGCTGGACCGGCAGTTGGGGTGAAGGGAAAGCATGCGGGTGCCGAGACGTTACACGGGTCCGGTTCTGTCGCGTAGTCAGCCAAAGCGGCATCCGGCGATCCGCTCGCGGATAGTGGCTGGCGGGCCTCGTCGGCCTGGCGCTACCGGTCGCGTCTTTCCCGTACAGGTGGCCGTTGCCGCCTGCCGGGAAGGTGCTGCGATTAATGTGCGGGCAAAGGGGATGTCAAGATGCGGTAACGACCGTTGGCGGCACGAAGCCCGTGCTCCATCACGATTCTGTCGTGGACCCGAGAGCCCGCGCTGCATGACTTGTTGCACAGTCAGTGTTGCCTGGGGTGTCCGGCGATCACGAGTCGCGCGACAGCAGACGGAAAGTGGTACGCATGGTATGTCGGTTCGAAGCGGGAGATAACGGCGATAACATCGTCAGGAGCGCGGCCAGCGGGTACATCGACGGGGTCGAGGGTGAGTGGTGGGTGACGTGCCGAGAGCCTTCCTTGAGCGCTGCTCCTCTACCATAAGAATCTCCGAGGGACTGTCGGCTTCAGCCGACAGGGGGATAGGAGTGGCCCTGAAAGGCTCCATGCCTTGAAAGGGCCAGCAAGCTGCTGACGCATGCTTCGCTTTGTGCTATAGTATGTCCATGCAAACACGAGTTCTGGAACTCAAGCTCAGGACGCCAAACCAAGGCAAGGCCCGGCGGCTCGCTGACATGCAGAACGCCTTCACGGGCGCTGTACGCATGCACCTGGATGCTGCCTTCGGTCTTCCCAAGCCCACCGTCAGTTCCCTTCACACCGCCTGCTACAGGCGAGCACGACAACGCTTCCCGCTGCCCGCCTCAACGATCCAGCAGGCCAGGGACAAGGCCCTTTCAATCTACCGGTCCGTGCAGGCAAGACGACGCAAGAAAC